>JAJBSZ010000145.1 GCA_020861125.1 Planctomycetota bacterium
AGGCACCTAGCCGCACTGCTGCTGTACGTACGGCACAGCCGTGTCGCCGATACCGGCGATGGCGTCGACGCCCCGAGCCTCCTGATCATCGGTTTTGTCCAACACCCGGACCAGCTGCTTGAGAATCTGTTCGTGAGGCGAGGCTTCGATGGCGGTGAGGGCGGCGTCGAAAATATCCGGATTTTCGGTTTCGATCATCAGATCGGCCAGCGCCTTGTGGACCGCCGGTTCACGTGAATTTATCGCCCCCAATACCCGTATAGCCGCGAGACGCAAGCTGTCGTCCGGGCTGTATATGAGTTGCTGGATGGATTTCAGCGTGGCGTTCACGATGGCGTCAGGTTCACTTTCCTGGATATGATGCGGAATGCATCGGGTATCCATGCTAAAAAATACATTTAATGTTAATACACCACTATCCAAGAGACGGGTTCGCAGTCCCGGTTCCAACGGCTGTCATCGACCGCCGCCACGGCGCAGGCGGTTTTTCCATAACTACCAAGAAGCCAAGAGTATACCTTGAGACTATGATTTGTCAATTCCCCAAAAAAAAACTTGCCGGACAGCGTTCCGCCGTAAGGTACCGCCTCAATAGTTGTCTTCGGGCGGTATCGATCCCCCTGATCTTGTCAAAATGACAACAGCAACACCACGCGAACCGGCCCTCCGTTACACCCGCGGACGCGGCGGTACCAGCGGATTTTTTACCGTCCATCCAAGATACGGAAGGATCACCCTTAACGCGAAGCATCTTCCACCGGCCTACAACCGTAAAACTGGCAAAACTTTTGCTATGTTCATGATACATCCACACCCCGCGCTCTGGCGCGGAGGCCGAATCGTCGCAAGTGAAGAGACGACGGCGGGATTGGCATACAGTCTACTATGGCGGACCGGTATCGGTACCCGTCATGGCAGGCGACCGGCCATCGGCCACTGGCCCACGGTCCGGATTTGGAGGAATACACTATGCGTGTTGATAAATTAACCATTAAAACCCAGGAGGCGCTGGAAGCGGCCAGCAAGCTCGCCGCCTCCCGGCACAACCAGGAGGTCTTGCCGGAGCATCTGCTCATCGCCATGCTGGATCAGGAGGAAGGAGTAACCACATCCCTTCTGAAAAAGATCGGGTCCGACCCGGGCTGGCTGCGGGAGCGGGTCGAGGAGATCCTCGACGGCAAGCCGCAGGTTTCCGGTGTTGAAGCGGGGTCCCTCATGTCCCGCGACCTGAAAGCCGTCCTCGATGCCGCCTGGTCCGAGCGGGAACGGCTGCACGACGAATTCATGTCCACCGAGCACCTGTTATTGGGCATGACCGACAAGGCCACCGGCCAGTTGGGCGCGGCCCTGTCCACCGCCGGCATCACCCACGATGCAGTGCTCAAGGCCCTGGAGGACGTGCGCGGCTCGCACCGGGTGACGGACCAGAACCCGGAAGAAAAATACCAGGCCCTGAAGCGATTTACCCGGGATCTCACCGAGGCGGCCCGGATGGGCAAATTGGATCCGGTGATCGGCCGTGACGATGAAATTCGCCGGGTGATGCAGGTATTGTCCCGCCGGACCAAGAACAATCCGGTGCTCATCGGCGAGCCCGGCACGGGCAAAACCGCCGTGGTGGAAGGACTTGCCCGCCGCATCGTCGCCGGCGACGTGCCGGAGACGTTGAAAAACCGCCGGTTGCTGTCGCTGGATATCGGCGGCATGGTGGCTGGCGCCAAATACCGGGGTGAATTCGAGGACCGGCTCAAGGCCGTGCTCAAGGAGGTCACCGAATCTGCCGGTGAGATAATCCTTTTCATCGATGAGCTCCACACCATCGTCGGCGCCGGGGCGGCCGAAGGGGCGGCGGACGCGGCCAACATGTTGAAGCCCGCCCTCGCCCGCGGTGAACTCCGGTGCATCGGGGCCACGACCCTGGACGAATACCGCAAGCATATCGAAAAGGATGCCGCCCTCGCCCGCCGGTTCCAGCCGGTCTACGTTGGCGAACCGTCGGTGGAATCCACCATCGCCATTCTCCGGGGCCTCAAGGAGCGGTATGAGGTGCACCACGGCGTTCGCATTCAGGACTCGGCGCTGGTGGCGGCGGCGGAACTGTCCCACCGCTACATCACCGACCGCTACCTGCCGGACAAGGCCATCGACCTGGTGGATGAAGCCTGCTCCAGTCTGCGCATCCAGATCGATTCCATGCCCGAGGAACTGGACAACCTGACCCGGCTGCGGAACCGTATCGAAATCGAACTCAAGGCGTTGGAAAAGGATACGGATTCACCGGCCCAGGAGCGACGGGAGCTGCTGCAGAAACAGTTGGCGGATCTGGACGAGGATCTCCAGGCCCGCACCGCCGCCTGGCAGACGGAAAAGGACGCCATCGCCGTCATCCGCAAACTGAAGGAAGATATCGAGGCGGCCAAGATCGAGGCGGAGCGCCTGGAGCGACAGGGGCAACTGGACCAGGTGGCGGAAATCCGCTATGGCCGTCTGCCAAAGATGCAAGAGGAACTGGCAGAGGAAAACCGCAAGCTGGAATCCATCCAGAAAGACGGCGCACTCCTGAAAGAGGAGGTGACGCCGGAGGATGTGGCCGAGGTGGTGTCCCGCTGGACCGGCATTCCGGTGTCCCGCATGCTGGAAAGCGAAATGCGGAAACTCCTGGACATGGAGACGCGGCTGCGGCTGCGGGTGGTGGGCCAGGATTCGGCCCTCACCGCCGTCGCCAACGCCGTCCGGCGCAGCCGGGCCGGCCTGCAGCGGCCCAACCGGCCCATCGGCAGCTTTATCTTCCTCGGGCCCACCGGCGTCGGCAAGACCGAGGTGGCCCGTTCCCTGGCGGAATTCCTGTTCGACGACGAGCACAACATGGTGCGCATCGATATGTCCGAATTCATGGAAAAACATTCCGTGGCGAGGCTTATCGGCGCCCCACCCGGCTATGTCGGCTATGAAGAAGGCGGCTACCTGACCGAGGCGGTCCGGCGGCGGCCCTATTCGGTGGTGCTGTTCGACGAGATCGAAAAGGCTCACAACGACGTGTTCAACGTGCTGCTGCAGGTGCTGGATGAAGGCCGGCTTACCGACGGTCAAGGGCGGACGGTGGATTTTACCAATACCATCATCATCCTGACCTCCAACCTCGGTTCGCGGGAGATCGCGGCGGCCAAGGACCTGGATGACCCCCGGTTCAAAAACCGCATTCAGGCCATCCTGCGCGAGCATTTCCGGCCGGAATTCCTGAACCGCATCGACGACGTCATCGTGTTCCACCGGCTGGGCGAGGAACAGATCCGCAAGGTGCTGGAGATTCAACTGGCGTCCCTGCGGACCATTTTGGACAAACGCAAGCTGAAACTCGACATCAGCCCGGAGGCGGAGGACCTGCTGGCCCGGGAGGGATACGACCCCGACTACGGCGCCCGCCCCCTGGCCCGGGTGATCCAGAACCGGCTCCAGAACCCCATCGCCGAGAAGATTCTCGAAGGGGTATATCAGGACGGGGATACCATCCACGTTCAGGAACGGAACGGGGAAATCGTTCTGGAATAGTCAGGACCGTTCTCATCACGGTACAGGAAACACCAACCGCGACCCAGAAAGGTCGCGGTTTTTTTTGTTCACTGCTCACGGAGTTTGGGGGGTTCGGCTGGGGGCCTGCGCTAGGTCCTCCTTTCCGGACGGTACCGCTCCTCCCTCCCCGGACGTCGCAAACATAATAATGTCTTTGGATAAAAGTAACACTGAAAACAATCGAAGCCCATTGATACACCTGTCGCACTGCACCGATCTCTTAATTAATAAGAAGCTTGGTTTGCCCATTTGTGGGTCAGTAATAAAAAACGGGACCGGCTCGAAAGCCGGTCCCGCGTTTTGTTCTGTTTCTACCGCTAACTGGGAGTGATCCTTAGAAGTTGAAGCCCAGGTGCGCGTAGATGCTGTCGCCCTTGTACTTGGTGTGGGTGCCGCTGTAGTCGGTTCCGCTGCGGCCCTTGTACTTGATCTCTTCGTGACGCCAGCCGAGTTCCATGTTGACGCCGTAGGGCAGGGTGTAGGTCACGCCGGTGTAGGTGGCCCAACCGGTGGCCTTGTACCAGACCTGGGCGTTCTTGTTCTTGGCGCGCAGGAAGTCGCCCTGGGCGAACCAGGAGAACTGGTCGGTGAAGTCGTAGGCGATACCATAGTTGACGGTGTCGGTATCCATATCCTTGACGAAGCCGGCATCCCAGTCGTGGGTCCACTGGCTCCAGATGCTGAACTTGTCAAAGAAGCAAGGACGGTACAGGAAGGCCAGGTTGGTGGCCGAGTTGTTCTTGGAACCCCGGACGCCGGTGGCGCCATCACGACGACCCTCAAGACCGAAGATGCGGGAGTAACTGTTGTTGGCGTGCAGGTTCATGGCACTGGCGGTCAGCTTCAGACCTTCAATCGGCTTCCAGATGACCCGGGCGGTACCGGAACCGGCGCCGTAGTTGATAGACCGATACTTGGTATAACCGTCACGAGTAAGGGTGGCGGTACCAGTGGTGCCAAGGCGACGATCCACCGCCTGGATAAGCGAAAGGTCAAACCGCAGCTTGCCGTCCTGGCTTTCCCAGTAGGGGTTGATCTGGGTGGTACGGGTCCAGTTGGTGGCGGTGTGGGCGGGCGCGACGCTGTGCATTACGAACATGCCTTCGCCCCGATCAGCACCGAATACCGTGGCGTAGTTCATACCGGCCCAGAGATCAGAACTGGTAGCGTAATCTTCCTTGTTCCAGCCTTCCAGGATGCCGCGGGCCTGGCTATTGTCGCCGAACTTCAGGTCGTCACGGCCGATCAGGAGGCCGAAGCCGGAGTTGCAAACGTTCTTCCAACGGACCCAGTAGTTCTGGGCAATGCCGGAGACGTTATCACGCCCGTTACCATCATGCAGGTCCATCTTGAGATAGGCGTCAAAATACTCGTTGACGTCGATCTTCATCTCGACCTTGGCATCGGCAATCCGGAAGTCGCCGTTCTTGGCGTCGAACCGCTTCGTCCGGGAGTCATTGACGCCGGCCAGATTGCCTTGATCGGTATTCAGGCTCGACTTGATGTCGCCGTCGGTATTCAGGCTCGACTTGATGTCGCCGTCACGGTAGAAGTACCGAGTATTCAAGATGCCACCCAGTGTGACAACCGCGTTCTTGCGGAGGGAGACGATGCCTTCCGGTTCGCCGCCATTGGTCTTGCCGGCGCCGACCTTGGCCTGCAGGTCGTTGAGGCGCGCTTCCTGAGCCGCCAGCTGGGCCTGCAACGCCCGAACATCCATATCCTCCGATACTGCTATTCCGCCGACGATGGCGAAAGCGGCCACACATATGGCCAAACGCATATGCTTCATAATTTCCTCCTCCTCGTGGACGCCCTCAAACCGCAGGGCATTCATCCAACCACACTAAAGAATTCCGACAAACAATAATTTTTGAAAGATCTGCTCTCACCCCTACCAATATACTACAAAGACACGTACCCCGAATTCCCTTAACGCTAAAGCACCAGACTATAATGATTCATTCTCAAACCGTCAATACAATTCTTACCGTTTTTTCAGGCTTTTACCAAAGGAATCGCGCCGAACGGTCGATAACTCTCGTTTGTTAGCGGACTTCCGCTCAACCCAAATCCTTCGCGAAAAATTTGGATTATTTTTGCTTCCCCTTCCGACTCCGGTCTCGTTGTCCACCGGAAGTTAACCGGCTTCCCGACGACGCCTCCCTGGGGAGACACAGGTTGTACCGGGGATTGGACAAATGTCAAGAGCGTAAATTGGAAATTGTTCGCCGGCCGGCGGCCCGTTTTTCCCTAACCCGTTACGGCGTTATCGGTCGCGGCATTGTCCACCCAAACCGTTTTTCCCGCCGTTGCCGCTCCGGCCGTCCAGAGCCGACACAACACCATTAATCGTTCTGGTATTCTTCATATTCCTCGGCCGACAGCAGGTCCTGCCAGATACTGAGGTCGGTGATCTCCAGCCGGAAAAGCCAGCCGTCGCCGTAGGGATCGCCATTCACCAGCTCCGGCGCGTCCTCCAACAACGCGTTGACCTCCACCACCGTACCGTCCACCGGCGACAGCACCGAAAGGGAATCGTTCTGGGACTCGACGGTGGCGGCCTCGTCGCCGGCATTGAGTTCCGAACCCTCCGCCGGCAGCTCGACGTAACTCACCGCCGCGATCTCCCGCTGCCCGTAATCGGTGATGCCCACCGTCACCACGTCGTCCTCA
>JAJBSZ010000305.1 GCA_020861125.1 Planctomycetota bacterium
CTTCCGCAGCTCCTCCGGCCGATAGATACCCCAAATCTGCACGATATGCTGATACTGGTTGAGGAAAATAAACGGCAGCCGGCCATCCGGTATCATGCCGCCGCACATCGCCTTCATGGCGATAACGCCGATATCACGTTCGACACATTCCCGGGTCATGGCCAATTCGTTGTCGGATGACAACAGGGAAAGAGGAAACTGCAAGGTGGCGAAAGCGCCAGAACGAATAGCGGTCAACGCGCGATCCAGGTGGTGGTTGGTAATGCCGATATGGCGGATTTTCCCGGCCTTCTGCGCGTCCAGCATGGCCTGATAAGGGCCGCGCCGATTCTGGAAATCCTCCAGGTCGGCCGGATTGTACCACTGGTAGATGTCGATGTAGTCCGTCCGCAGCCGGCGCAGACTCTCCTCCAGCTGCTCCATGGTCTTCTCGTAGGTGTCGGCCATGGCCTTGGTGGCGATGATGACGTTCTGGCGCAGGCCGCCGGCAAAGGCGGCGCCGACCTTCGCCTCGCTGTCGGTATAGACATGGGCGGTATCATAGAAATTCACGCCGCTGTCGTAGGCTTCCCGCAACAAGGCTACCGCACCAGCCTCGTCCAGGCGCTGAATGGGAATACACCCCATGGCCACCCGAGTGACCATAAGCCCGGTTTTGCCCAGACGTACCTTTTCCAGCATGATGTCTCTCCTTGCGTGACCGTTGTGCCGTTGACCGGAATTCGGAACCGGATCCGGCCGGGACAAGGCAGTCCGCCACCCGCCCTCTGCGGCGGTGCGGCGGCATACCCATTACCGCGTAAAAGAATGTGGTGTCAGTTTCGCGGGATGCGCACAAAAACCGTGGTGCCCTTGCCGACTTCGCTTTCCAACCAGATCTTCCCGCCATGGCCGTCCTCGATGATCTGCCGGCAGATTGCCATGCCGAGACCGGTGCCGGAGGTATGGTGCTTCACCGCCTCCACCATCTCGAACTTCGAGAACACCTTGTCGAGGTTTTCCGGGGCGATGCCGATGCCGTTGTCGGCCACGGTAATGGTGACGGTCTCGATCTGCGAACCGGGCAAGGGCTCGCTCCGGGCCGAGGCGATGCGCACCTGGCCGCCCGGGGCGGTGTATTTCACGGCGTTGGAAATGACATTGGTCAACACCTGGGTGAAACGGTCCACCGCCATGCGGCAGCCGCCGATATCCTCGTCCAACTCCAACTCCACCTCCAGGCTCTTTTCCTCCATCAGCGGTGTCATGGTCATGATCACCGAACCGATGACCTCGTTGGGATCCTGCAGTTCGAAGCTGTAGACCATCTTGCCCGCCTCCATGCGGGTGAGATCCAGGACGTCCTCGATCAGGCGGTAAAGCCGTTTTCCTTCACTGTGGATAATATCGATATATTCCCGCCATTCCTTGGGCACGGTTTCGCTGTCGTCCATCATCAGCGTTTCGGAATAGGCGAGAATGGACGTCAAGGGCGTCCGCAGCTCGTGGGTGACAAGGGAGAGGAAGTCGTTTTTCATCGCGTCAAGTTCGCGCAGTTTCTGCACCTCCCGTGACAGCTGCAGATCCCGGCACACCACCACCCGGCCCGTCTTGTTGGACCCGTCCTCGCTCCGCATGGGGCTGATGGTGATGCCCAGATACTGCTGCCGGCCCGCTTCCTCGCCCTCGTCGCCAAGAGACAGCTCCGCCTCCTCGATGCCGCTGCCGCCAGTCATGGATGCGATGAGGTCGGTCATCTTTGCCGGCAGGGCTTCGCGGTAGTCGGTACCGACGGCATCCCGGCGGCGGACATCCAGGGCGATCTCGGCGGTGGAATTGATCATCTGCACCTTGTCCTGATGGTCCAGGGCCACCAGCCCGAGGGGAACCGATTCAATGATGTCCGACATGGCGGCGCGGGTCTTTTCCAGCCGCATGCGGTAATGGTGGGAATCGAGGACGGCGGCCATTTCCCGGGAGAGGATGGAGAGAAGCGCCTCCTGTTCCTGGGTGAAGGCGTCGGTGTCCTGCTCCAGCCACAGGAGCATAATGTGGTGGCTGCCGAAGGGCAGGAACAACAGGGACCGCAGCTGGCCCTCCTCCAGGGCGAATTCGATGGGCAGCACCGACACCTCCTGCGTGCCCATCACCCATTCCATGAGCGGGTAATCCAGATTGATGGTGTCGGGGCAGATCTGGCGCAGCGGCGAAAAGATGCCGTTCTCCGCCCGATACTGGAGGCTGGCGTAGGCGAAATCGATCACCTCGATGAGCAGGGATTCCATGGTGTCGAAGGCATTGTCGATGGTTTGGGCGTTCTTGAGGACCAGGGTCTGCCGCTGGAAACGGATCAACCGTTGCATGGCCTCGGTGAGGACCCGCTGCTGTTTGGTCAGCGCCCGGACGACTTCGTCCGTTTCGGCGTGACGGTGGCCGACCGACGTCTTGGAATGGGAAAGTCTGCTGTCTCGTGACGACAAAACCGTACCCCCAACGGAAAAATTTTCTCTTCACCCAATCGTAGACGAAACCTCGTCATTTATCAAGTTTCGCTCGCTACCAGGCTGAAAAAGTCCTCCGCTTTCTGCACTTCATGGACGATTTTACCCAATGCGGCATCGAAAAACTCCCGGTCGAGCGAATGGTTGTTCGCCACCGCCGGATCAATTTCCGGCATGCGGGCGTCACCGCCGCTGCCGACGCCGAGGGCGCGGGTGAAGATGTCGCCAAGATGCACCGATGTGATCAGCTCCCGCCGCTCACTGGTGTTGTTGGGCGAATGGTGATCCGACACCATATGGACGATGGTGGGGGGCAACCGCCACTTCTCCATCATCCATTCCCCGATCTTGGCGTGGGTGAATCCCATGACCTCTTTTTCCGCCTCCACCAGAAGAATACCTTTGTCGACGGCATATTTGACGATGGGGCCGTAGATGCCGGGCTGGAACTGATCCATCACCACCTTGCCGATATCATGGAGCAGACCGCCGATGAAGGCGTCCTCCCCGAGGTGCGTCATACCGATGATTTCCGCCGCCACTTTCGAACTGATAGCGCAGCCGAGGGAATGCTGCCAGAAGCGCTGCAAGTGCAGGCGGCCGCTTTTCCGGCCCTTGAAGGCGCCGAACACGGTGGCGGTGATGATGATTGTTTTCACCTTGTTGAAGCCGAGGATCACGACGGCGTGCTGGATGGATTTAATCTGCTTGGGAAAACCGTAATAGGCGCTGTTGACGAGCTTCAGAACCTTGCTGGTCAGGGCCTGGTCCTGTTCGATCAACTTCCCGATGTCGGCGGCATTGGTGGAGGGGTTGGCGATCTGGCTGGTGATTTTACCCACCACCACCGGCAAGGTCGGCAATTCGGTGATGGTCTCGATGGTGGCGCGGAGCTTGGCGGAATCGAGGGCCATAACTCAGGCCTCCCCGGCGTCGGTCGTTTCCGCACCGGCCGTTCGTAGGGACGCCTCCGCCTCCGCCGCCAGCCGCAGCCCACGCTCACGCAGTATATTGATCATACCGTCGGGGCCGGCGTTCACCAGCCGCCGGACGGCAGAGGCGCGCAACTGCATCATCAGCGGATTGTCTCGGACGTTGAGAAACCAGCGCGACACTTCAGTGGCGACGGTACGGGCGAATTGCTCTTGCTCCGCCGTCATGGTGGTACGGACGGTGGTCTGGGCCCGGGCGACGGCCTGTTGCGGGATCTGGGTGTTGGTGGAGGATTTGCGGTTGGCCTCGACGAAAACCTCGAGGGTTTCGATATTCCACTTTTTTAGGCGGACGATGAACATCGGGGTGAGCCGGATGCCGGCCGGCATCAGGGTGACGCCGCTGGCGTTGGTGATGGGTTCGGCCAACTTCATGCCGGCGGTAATCTGATTGATATTCAGTTTTACCTTTTTCACATCCGGGTCCATCCTGTCGCCGCCACCACGCAAAACAGACGTTCTCCGCCCGAAGGGAATCGGAACGGCCGAGCGCGGTGGATACTGGTAAACCAAGACAAGCGACAATCATAGCACGGGCGCTAACGGTTCGCAATAACATGGATAAAAATATCCAAGGAAAATGACGACGCTACCTGGAAAGCACCGTGTACCGGGCATTGCAGGCCGGTCCGTTCCCCAGCGGCCGGCCTGGTCCTCCGGCCGCGGAATAGCCAAAACTGCCGTTAGTTTTCGTACCAGAGGCGCTCCGCCAGGAATTCCGGTAGTCCGGCTCGCCCAATGAGGTCGATGGTGGTTTGGCGATCGTATTCCACCCGGTGGTAGGTGATGTTGCCGTCATCGTACATCAGCCAGCTCGGCCGCCAATCGCCGTCCCGGGGCTGGCCGACCGATCCCACGGAAACATACGCCTTTTCGTCGCCGATGTGAAAGCTGGTTTTGACGATGGGCGGGTGGTCGTGGGGAAAAATGTACCCGACTTCGGTGCCGAGAAACGCGCGGTGGTTGTGGCCGACGAAACACTGGTTGAAATCGGTGAAATCGTCCTGCAGGGTGCGGACCAGATGGAAGAAGGCCCATGGACTATCGGCTTCGCGGACGTAATCGAAGAGGGGATTCCGGATGCTGCCGTGCACGAAACGGAGGCTTCCCCGGCGGTGTTCGCTCGGCAGGCTGGTGATGTAGTCCAGGGTATCGGACTCGTGGAGCATCCGGGCGGTCCAGTCGATGGCCACCTGGGCCAGGGGGGTGAACTGCTCGGCACCGTAGAGCACGGCGTGTTCGTGGTTGCCCATGAGCACCACCGAGCAAACATCGCGGACCATTGCCAGACACTCGGCCGGCTGCGGGCCGTAGCCGACGGTGTCGCCGAGACACAGGAGCTCGTCCGGCCCGTGCTTTTCAATGTCCGCCATCACCGCCTGCAAGGCCGCGAGGTTGGCGTGGACGTCGGAAATGATGGCCATTTTCATAGGAGGATTTTCTCGGCTCGCGATGGACAAGGCCCGTGGGCACCCATATCATAGTGTACATGATACCAGACCGCAGGGGAAGTGGTTCGGACACATTCGGGCGCAACCACCGGGAGGCCGCATGACGGACCGGCCCGCGGCCAAGCGCGTCGTCATGGTTCTGCCGGCGGCGCTGGCCGGCCAACGGTTGGATCAGGCCCTGGTCCTGCTGCTGCCGGACTATTCCCGTGCGTTCCTCAAGAAACTGCTGGATGGCGACGGCGTGCGGTTGGACGGCCGCCCGGCCAAACCGTCCCTCCGGGTCAAGGGCGGCGAGGAGGTAACGCTGACCATCCCCGAAGCCGTCCCCCTCCTGGCGGAGCCCGAGGCCATCCCCCTCCGGGTGCTGTTCGAGGACGACGACCTGATCGTCATCGACAAACGGGCCGGCATGGTGGCGCACCCGTCGCCCGGTCACCGCGACGGCACCCTGGTTAACGCCCTGCTCCACCATTACGGCGACAGCCTGTCTGGCATCGGCGGCGTGCTGCGCCCGGGCATCGTCCACCGCCTGGACCGTGACACCTCCGGCTGTCTGGCGGCGGCCAAAACCGACGCCGCCCACCGCGATCTCATCCGCCAGTTCATGGCCCGGGAAGTGGAAAAACGTTACCTGGCCATCACCGACGGCGTGCCCCGACCCCTCTCCGGCCGAGTCGAAGGCGGCATGGGCCGCAACCCCCGGGATCGCAAACGCCACGCCCTGCTCCGCTCCGGCGGACGGCCCTCCCTCACCCTCTACGAGACGCGGGAGAATTACGGCGGCGTGGCCCTGGTGGAATGCCAGCTGCTCACCGGCCGAACGCACCAGGCCCGGGTGCACCTGGCCCATGTGGGCGCGCCGGTGCTGTGCGACCGCGACTACGGCCGGGGTGGGGCCTTCACGAGCGCCGACCTGAGGCGCGTCCTTGACCTGTTCCGCCACGGCCGGGCCGGGCCGGATGCGGGCGGCCCGGCGCGGGAACTCCTCGGCCGGCAGGCTCTCCACGCCTGGCGGCTCGGCTTCCGCCATCCCCGGGACGGCCGGCGGCTGGATTTCGAGGCGCCGCTGCCGGCGGACATGCTGGCGGTTCTGGAGCCCCTGCGGGCGGCACGGCAGGCGATGGAAAATTGAAAATTCAGCCGCTCGGCTGTTTATTTCCCGGCTGCCATGCGGTATACTGATCGCTGTTGACGTCGGTCGCGTACCGTACCGGGGGGCGTGGCGGAATGGCAGACGCAAGGGATTTAAAATCCCTTGGCCGCAAG
>JAJBSZ010000191.1 GCA_020861125.1 Planctomycetota bacterium
ACTTATCCCGGATCTCTGCTAGCGTACATCGTTGCAATCGATCCGATCTTTGCCGGTGGCGGCGGGGTGGCGGGACGCGAACGCCGTCCCTATGCGTCGGCATTCTTGTTCACCGTTCAGACCATGGATGCCGCTAGTTAATTAACGGATGGAGTAATTTTTGGCTTGCGTAGGAGAGAAATTCGGCTATTTTAACCTTTATCGTGAACCGGAAAAGTGGTTTGATATCCGGATACGTCGCGGTCGGCTACGGATGGTCGAGGGGGCGCTATCCAAATGGGCGGTGGATATGAGGACCGTACGATGAAAAACATGCAAAATGAGCGTTCCCAAAAACTTATCAAAGATGCGATAATGCATCTCGAAGGCGCCGCAACCGCTCTACAAGATTTGCTTGGTCCGGACCAATCGCAAAATCATCCTCCAGAAGAAGATGGGCCAGCTCGCTCAGGGACTTCTGGGCCAGGAGAATGTGGTTGACGGCGTCGCGGATATGGCGTTCCCGCTCCATCGCCGCCGGATCCGCCACGGCGTGCTGTTCGCCCCGGATGGCCACCACGGAAACGCCGAAAAACAGGGCCAGTTTGCGCTGGTTGATGTCATTCGGCATTTTTACACCACGCTCCCACTGACTCCACGCCTGGGCCGCCACGCCAAATTGTTCGGCGCATTTTTTGGCGCCACCGTGACCGGGAAATTTTTTCTGACGCAACCGTTTCAGGTTACATCCAATGGTGTGCGCCATGGACAGGTCCTTTTTTTTGACCATAATAATTCTTTCGGTATTTTTATTTGACAACGAATAATTCTGGGTTATATTTTAAACAAGTGGGGTACGTGTTGTTGCCTCCGGCAGAAGATAATTGCCGTTTTTCACGGCTGGAATAGGGCGGTGCCGACCTGGCCACCCACGCCGTAGTTCACGGTTGCCGCATCGTTACTGTTCGGCCCGCGCTGCGCCCGCCGCATTGGGTATGCCGAGGCGACCTCGTTCCTGTCTAGCCGCCGCCTGCCCGATCGGCAGGCTTCCGACCCGTTTTCCCGCGGCGCTCATGGTCCGGCGCCGGGGGAGCGATGCGGCGTCAGAAATTGTACCCGGCCGGTCGCGTTGGCGCAAGTTTTACCCGAGTAAATCCACCGTCACCTCTTCCGAACCCGTGACCCGGTTCGGGCGGTGAGGTTTTTCCTTCCCACTTTTTCAGTATACCATATGCCAAAACTTCGTGCCGTCAACACGACGGTGTCGGAGATTCAATCCGGTCGGCCGCCGCCGGCGCGGGCATCCCCAGCCGGTGACGGGATCCCTTGGCACCATGCGTGCGTACCTATCCCTCATCGTGTCCACGAATTCGTCAGAAAGGATTCCGCCATGGCCGCCCGCGTCGAGTTGACTATTCACTCTCCGTCGCCCGCCCAGTATCTCGCCGCCGGCTACCACGACCTGGTGGCGAGCCTCCGGGGGCCAGAGGGCTTCACCTGGTCGGTGACGGTGGTGCGCCCGAACGGGCTGGAGCAGACGTACCATGGCGCGCATCCGCTGGCGGAGGAGGCCATGGCGCGCTTCCCCATCGTCCTGCCGGGGCGGCATACCCTGACCGTGACTGTCCGCCAGGGCACTGAGGCGTATGTGTCCGCGCTGGAGGTGCAGGGTGTCCTCCGTGGCCCGCAGGTACATCTCGATCCCCTCGTCACCGCTCCGGAAGAATGGATCACCGTTCCCCGACGCGTGCAGGGTTGCCTCACCGCCGGGGACGCGCCGCTGGCTACGGTGGACTGGACCCTGCGGGCGGTCGCGGTGGAAGGGCATGCGGTGATTCTCGCGGGCGGCCGCGGCGCGCCGGCGGACGGGGTGTTCGCCACCCTCGACCCCCGAACCATTCCTTCTTCCCGGGAGTACCAATTCCGCCTCGAGGCCACCGACCCGGCCGGTCTGACCGCCACGGCCTGCCAAGCCGGCGCGGTGGACGGTCATCCACCGCTGGTGAGCGATGTCCTCTACCGGGTGGAGGGGCAGTGTTTTCTCGCCTGCGTCATGGCTTCCGACGATCTCACCAGTTGCCGCTGCCTGTGGACCAATATCGACGGCGGCGGACTGGCGTGTCCCTGTAACACCTATGCGGGGGTAAACCTGCACGACGCACCAGACCCGATCGAGCAATGGTACCGTCTCTCGGTTTATGACGAAGCGGGCAATACCGTCCACCCCGGCATGCTCCAGGTGGCGAAACGGGACGGTCGGGTGTCCGGCGCGTTCCACCCCGGCCTGACCGCGCCACCGCCGGCCGTTGGCCCGGCCGGGGAGGGCAGGGCGGACCGGGAGATGGGCTGAGTTTTTGGTTGCTTCCGGGATTTTCCCACCCACAATAAGGGAGAGGCATGTGGAGACGGGAACTATCCGAAAAAGGAGAACGCATGGCGCTGGATACGGTTCTGTATTCGACCGAGGTGACGGTGACGGGTGGTCGCGACGGAAAGGCGGTTTCCGCCGACGGCAATTTACAGGTAAGCCTGTCCATGCCCAAGGCCCTCGGCGGCCCCGGCGGCGAGGGCACCAATCCGGAGCAGCTGTTCGCCGCCGGCTACGCTGCCTGCTTCCTGTCGGCGTTGAAGCTGGTGGCCGGCCAGCGGAAGGTGCTCCTGAGCCGCGAGGCGGCGATCCGGGCCGAGACCCGCCTGGGCAAGGCTGGTGACGACCTGCAGCTGGCGGTGACCCTGGCTGTCTCCCTTCCCGGCATGGACAAGGCGACGGCAGAGGAACTGGTGGCCCAGGCCCACCGCACCTGTCCCTATTCCCGTGCCACCCGGAACAACATCGACGTCACCATCACGGTGACGGTCTGACCGGTCGGCGCCGGATGCAGCCGACGGATGGCCGGGAAAGCGGCGTACCCGACGCGCCGCAACGACCAAAGCCGCCCGGAACCGGCCGCGGGACGGATCCGGTGGCGTATGCGCCGGCCTTTACTGCGGCCGAGTACGACGCCGGCATCGGCCGGACCATACCCCATTTCCCGGCCATCCAGAGGGAGATCCTGACGGTGGTGGCCGTTCGCGGCGGCGTCCGGTCCTGGCTGGATGTGGGATGCGGGACAGGAACGCTGGTCCAGCAGGCGCGGGAGTGTTTTCCAGAAGCGTCGTTCACCCTCTGCGACCGCGACGGCGCCATGCTCCATCGCGCCCATGCCGCTCTGGCGACGGATCCGTCGGTCGAGTTCCTCCAGTGTGACGTCCGCCTCCTCGCGCTGCCGGCGGCGGAGCGGTTTTCCGTCATCACCGCGATCCAGGTGCTGCACTACCTGGCTCCTGAAGAGCGCCCGGCGGTGCTCCGGACGCTCCACGATCGGCTGGAACCGGGCGGCATGGTGCTGACGGTGGACAACACCGCGGCGGCCACAGGGTATGGCGTCGCCAACGCCCGGGAACGCTGGCGCCGGTATCAGCGGGCCCAGGGAAAAACGGCGGCGGCAACGGAACAGCATCTCCAGCGCTACGGCACGGCCTATTTTCCGGTCACCCTGGAGCGGCAGATAACCGATCTGCGGCGGGTCGGTTTCGCCGTGGTGGAAGTGTTCTGGTTTTCCTGCCTCCAGGCCGGCATCTATGCGGTCCGCCGGGGACCCGATATCCCCAACGCAACATAAGAGGTATTATCGGACCTTGGGGAACGGTTTCCGGGCGACAGTTTCCGGGCGGATGATTTCCGTTGTGTGCCGTGGACCACAACCGCGTCAGGCGGCCCGAGCCACCGGTCTCGGCGTTAGGTGACGCCTGAACCCGGTCGGCATCAGATTACGCTGAACCGTGAAACCGTATCAGGCGTCTTGCATCAGGAGTTCGGTATCAGGAGTCGGCAACCCGACCACCGGTCGGGCTGGTGGGGATCGATGGGCTGGCGGCCCGACCACTGGTCGAGCTGTTGGGGGATGGCCCCTGGGTTACAGGCCGTTTGTTGGGTCGACGGGAATTCCGACAAGTAGGAATACCCATCGACCCCGGAACGGTATTGAGCCGCAATGGCGGATTCGCTAGCCGGAGCGGCCGCCGTGGCATTGGTTCGTCGGCCAACGAACTGGGATGCCGATAGAGTATTAGGCGCCGCGTCCTGCGGCGTCCAGCGAGAAAGTACCATCACCATGACTGATCCACTCGATCCCGCCTTCCGGCCGGTTCGTCCGACCGCGTGGCACACGCTACTGTTCTGCCTCGGATTCGTTCTGATGGCCGGCTACCTGTTTCTTCGCAGCCTGAATTTTCCGCCGGAAATATTTCCCGATGTCATGTATTACAGCTTTGCCATCCGCAAGCTCCCGTTTTCCCAAGTGGCGTTTCCCAACTACCTGTACTACTTCGTTTATGGCATCATTGGCTGGTTCGATGATTTCCTCCTCGTCGCCAAGGGACTCAATGCCTTCTTCTACACCGCCTCCGGCTTTTTTATCTTTCGGCTGGCGCGGATGGTCTGCGACACCACCACCGCCGTTCTCGTGGTTTTGCTGTCGCTCCTGCTTCCCGTCTCGACCCTGACGCTGTTCCTGTTGCCCGAATCCATGTACCAGTTCGTCTTTTGGGCCATTGTCTGGTATCTGGTCCGGTATTGGGATAGCGGGTCCTTGCGGTTCTGGTTCACCGCCGGCGCGTTGATCGGCGGGTTATCCCTGGTGAAAGTGCACGGCCTTTTTCTCCTGCCGGCGTTGGCGCTGGTGATTCTTTTTTCCGACGGCGTGGCGCTCCAAAGCCTTTTCAGCAAACAAAAAGCCAAGGCGATACTCCTCACCAGCGCGGGGTTCCTCCTGGTGAAATGGGGAATGGGCTTCCTCTTCGCCGGCCCGGCCGGCATCAATCTGCTGGGAACGGCCTATACATCGTTTGCGCTGGAAAAGTGGAATTCCGATGCCATCCTGCTGTTTCTCCAGCATTGTTGCACTATGCTGTGGGCACACCTGATGGCGGTTTGCGTCCTGGTGGGATTGCCCCTGGTTGTGAGCCTGCGGTTCGTTGCCATCCCCGATCCCGCCGCTGCCATACATCGGCGGCTGTCCCTTCTCGCCCTGGCAATTTTCTCGGTACTGGTCGTCGTATCCAGCCTGTTCAGCGCCTTGTTGGGCCTATACGATACCGGCGGCAGCGGTCTGGAACCCGTCACCATCCAGTCCCGGTATTATTTCTTCGTCTACCCGGCGTTCCTCATCCTTGCCGGCGGCGAAGCGACGCGGCATCTGGCCGCCGGCCTCCGGCAGCTCCCGTTCCGCATCCTGGACCTGGTGGTGTTCCTCGTGGCGATTTGCGCTGTCACCGGCCAGCTGGATGGTTACGAACTGATAAAGTTCCCGCATTGTCCGGAGTTTTATGCCCTTTTCCGAAACCATATCTGGATCGCCATGCCCCTTGGCTGCCTGTTTCTGGCCCCGCTTGCCGCCTGGTGCGGCGGCCGGTTCCGGTGGGCGGCCCGGTGGTATTTTTATTGCGCCGTTCCCGTATACGTTATCATTTCCTGCTTTGGATTCCATGGTATGATCAGCCGCCACAGCGCCCGTACCGATTCCTTCGCCCTCGCCGCTGCCGCGGTGCGGGATCTGGTCGGGGACGAGATCACGGATGTCGCCGTATTTTCGCAACACCAGAAATTCGGCTCCTTTTACCTTTATCATTCGGATGAACCGGAAGTGGAATGGCACTACGGCTTCGCGCCCGGTCTGGTCGTCGACGCCCGCGAGCAGAGGCGAAGTTGGGGCGTCCTCATCGGCGACGTCCGGGCCATACACACCTCCTCGCAGGTGACCCTGATGAAAACTATGGACGTCAATGATACCGTCACCCTCGTCCGTTTCGCCGACAGCGATTTTTCCGTGGATTTCTCCGCTGACCGCCACGGGTGGCCGGTCCAGCGGGTGTCGGACGACGGCGACGAGCTGGCGGTGTCGTACCGTCTGCCGCTACCCCCGGTATTTTTTGTGCGGCTGGAAGCGCTGGCGGGCTATGCCGGCGGCGGGGCGCTGGACGTCTCCTTCGTGGACGGCGATCCTGTGACCCTGACGCCGGTGGCGGCGGGCGAGCCGGCGGCGGAAGCCATCGTTCGGAGCGACAAGCCGGACCGGACCCTGTGGCTGCGCGATCCGGAAAAC
>JAJBSZ010000290.1 GCA_020861125.1 Planctomycetota bacterium
GAATGGGAAGCGGCGCTGCGCTCCCATTGGAAGGAATGGGGCCTGCACGGGCCCGCCCTCACCGACAATGTCGCCGGGCTGGGTGGATTGCATATCGTCGGCACCGAGCGACACGAGGCCCGGCGCATCGACAACCAGCTTCGCGGCCGTTCCGGCCGCCAGGGCGATCCCGGATCCAGCCGCTTTTTCCTCTCCCTCGAAGACGATACCATGCGCATGTTCGCGGCCGACAAGGTCAAGCGCTTCATGCAATGGGCCGGCCTCAAGGACGGCGTGCCCATCGAATCCGGAATGGTTACCAAGACGGTGGAAAACGCCCAGCGTAAGGTGGAGGAGCGGAACTTCGAGATCCGCAAGAATCTGCTTGAATACGACCAGGTGATGAACGAACAACGCCTGGTGGTGTACGGCCGTCGCCAGCAATGGGTTGAAGGTGAGAACCTGCGCGATTCCGTATTGGAATACTGCGGCAACTACATCGACCGTCAGGTGGCGCGGGAGCTGGCGGCGCCGGCCGATGAGTGGGATTTCCCGGCTCTGGCCGAGCGGATGCGGGACGTCTTCACCATCGAGGTCGATCCGGAAAAAATGCGGCAGCTCGCCACCGAGGGTGACAGTCAGGAAGCGCTGGCAAAGTACCTGACCACCGCTCTCACCGACGCCTACGCCGCCAAGGAAGCCCGGCTTGGACCTGAAGTGATGCGGGTGATTGAAAAGCTGGTCCTGTTGGAGACGGTGGACCGCAAATGGATGGACCATCTGTATGCCATGGATCTCCTCAAGGATGCCATCCACCTCCGTTCCTTTGCCCAGCAGGATCCCAAGATCCGCTACAAGATCGAAGGCTTCGAGATGTTTGGGGAAATGTGGGAGAACTTCGAAAACGAAGTCGCGCTTCTGGCCATGCGGGTCAACCCGGCCGAGGAGATGCGGGTGCGGGAAAAGGTCCAGGTGCGCGATGCGGTCCAGGAGGACTTCGACGCCCATGCCACCAAGGCGGATCGCATCGGTGCGGATGCGGGCGAACGCCACCGGGCGCCGATCCGCAATGCCGGACCGAAGATAAAACCGAACGACGCCTGTCCGTGCGGCAGCGGCAAAAAATTCAAAAAGTGCTGCGGCCGGAAGTAGCCAAAGGCTCCTCATGAACCTGCTGGACGCCGTCTACGGGATTTCCTTGCTGCCCCATTTCTGGTGGCACCGCCTGATCACCGACAAATACGGTCCCAAGGTGATGGAAAAAACCGGTCGCGTCCCGGACCGGTTCAGCACCTCCGCCACCGCGGTGCTGGGCAAGGGCGGGGAACGGTACGAATCCCCCTGTCTGTGGCTGCACGCAGTGAGCGTGGGAGAAGCCATGGCGGCCCGGAATCTGGCGGCACGTTTTCTTGAGGAGAACCCGGATTGGGAGCTTCGCGTTTCCACCACCACCGCCACCGGTCGGGCGGTCGCGGAGCGGACCTGGGGCGAGGGGCGGGTATTCTATTACCCGCTCGATGTCTCCCGTATGGTGGCCCGGGCCTTCGACAGCATCCGCCCCACCATGGTGGTTCTCATGGAGCTGGAAATCTGGCCGAATTTTCTCGCCGAAGCGGCGCGGCGCGGCGTGCCGGTGGTGGTCGCCAATGCCCGGATCACCGAGCGCTCCGCCCGGCGGCTCGGTTACATACCCCGTATCGCCGCCAACATGGTGGCGGCGGTCGACCGATGGTTCGCCCAGACCGAAGAATACGCCGCACGGCTCGCCGCGCTTGGGGTTCCCGCCGATCGCATCGAAGTCACCGGATCCATTAAATACGATGCCGTGCCGCTGGCGATCGACGCGGGGCAGGGCAAATACTACCGACGCCTCTTCGGCTGCGGCGAGCGCTTTCTGGCCGAAGGCGGCGAGGCACTGGTGGTGGCGGGCAGCACCCACCCCGGGGAAGAGGCGATGGTTCTGTCCGCCGTGAAAACGAACCGAACCGGCACCGGGCCTCTGCGCCTGGTACTCGCACCCCGCCATCCGGAACGGCTGGATGCGGTCGAGCGGGAAGCCGCGGCATTCGGACGGGTGGTCAGGCGCAGCCGCCTGGAAGAACCGTTACCGACGGAGGAACGCGGTCGGTGCGACGCCGATATCATTCTGGTGGATACCATGGGCGAACTCTCGCGGCTCTATGCCGCCGCGGACCTGGTCTTCGTCGGCGGTACGCTGAAACCCCATGGCGGGCAGAATTTCATCGAGCCATGCGGCCTGGCCCGGCCGACCGTGGTCGGTCCTCATCTCTGGAATTTCCGGGAACCCGCCGCCCTTCTGGGTGACGCAGGCCTCCTCCGGGTCGTGAGGGACCAGCAGGGGTTGGCAGACGCCCTCGCCGACCTCCTGGCTCATCCCGACCGGGCCGCGGCAATGGGGGAACGGGCGCGGGAACTGCTGCTGCAGCAGCGCGGCGCTACCGACCGTATGGCCGAACGGCTGCAGGAACTGGCGGTCGAACTCCGGCGCGACCGAAGCCACCATCCGTCATGGTAACCGAGCGTCCCCGAAGGGCTGTCCGTTGGGAAAGGTACCGATGGAATACACCCGTTCTTCCGCGTCAGAACCAGTTATAATACCCTCGGCGCCGCCGGCCGATCCCACGGTCGCCGGTCTCGAAGGCAATTACCGGGTGGTGCGTCTTCTGGGTCGCGGTACGATGGCGTCGGTGTACCTGGCGGAACAGGTTTCGATGGCCCGGCTGGTGGCCTTGAAAATCCTCTCCTCCGACCTTTCGGAAAACCCCGCCTTTGTCGAGCGGTTTATGCGGGAGGCCAAGGCGTCGGCGCGGCTGAATCATCCGAATATCGTTTCCGCCATCGATTTCGGCGAATTCGATTCCCGCTTTTTCCTCGCCATGGAATTTATCGACGGCGATCCCCTCAATGCCATCCTCTCCCATGACGGCGCTCTGGACGAACTGCAGGTCATCACCATCGGGCAGCAGGTTCTGGCGGCATTGTCCCACGCCCTCGGCCACAATGTCATCCACCTCGATATCAAGCCGGCCAACATCATGATCTGCAAAAACGGGGTGGCAAAATTGACGGATTTCGGCCTGGCCATGATCCTGGATTCGCCCGAGACGGAGGGATCCCGGCGTGCGGTGGGAACGCCCTACTACATGGCGCCGGAACAGGTGGAAGGGGGCAGTCTCGACTGGCGGTCGGATCAGTTTTCCCTCGGTGCCAGTCTCTACGAGGCCGTCACCGGCCAGAAGCCGTTCCAGGGCAACAGCGTGTCCGAAATTCTGGTCAAGCGCTTCTTCGAGAAGCCGGAACCGGCGTGGAAGGCGGGCCAGAAGAAGATCAGTATGGGTTTCTCCGCCATTTTATCGAAGATGATGTCCCGCTCCCCGGAAGGACGGTACCAATCCTTTGCCGATCTCGAGAGTGATTTGGCGCGGGTGAAGGCAGGCAAGAAGCCGACGGTCGCCCGCATGTCCTCGACCTCGGTGATGTTCGCGCCGGGAGCGGCGGCGTGGGATACGCTGGGGTATACCAAAGTCATGGAACGGGTGGATAGAATCATCCGCCGCCGCCGGTGGAATTGGATTCTCTATTCGTCCCTGCTGTTTCTCGCCATGCTGGCCGGCTACGCGGCGGTCCGGGCACGCGATCTGGTGGGTCCGGTGCCGCCGCGCTACGTGGATCATACCGCCTTGCATCAGGCCGAATTGGTGCAGCCCCACAAAGGGGAAACGGTCCGCGACCTGTGGGTCGGTGCGGTACGATCCATGATGCGGGCGGAAAAGAATCCCACCCAGGAGAACTACCGGCGGGCGATTTATGGCTTCCGGATTCTTTCCACCAGCCGCGAATTCCGGGATACCGCCTACGGTCTGGCAGCCGGGCGGCGGGCCGATGCCATGCTGGAAGAACTCCACCGGATGGGCGGCTCGTACCCGGGTGACGGGAAAACCATCGAGTTTTAGCGTCGTTGGGGTAACCACCGGCAGGGGAGGTCCATGGTGAATCCACGCTGGCACCGCTGCCGATCGTTCCTCATCCTCCTCATCGTCAGTACCATCGGTACCACCGTGGTACTCGCCGCGGACCACGCCAGGAGCGCGCCTGGGGCGGGCCTGAACGTGCCGGAGCTCGACCGGGTGGAACGGGCGTTTGCCGTCGGCATGGCCCAGGCTACCTCGGGGGAGGACCAACTTTCCTGCCGGCGGTTGCGGTGCGAGTCCCTCCAGTCCCTGTCTGAACGAACCTACCAGGCGGTGCTGGCCCGGCTCAGCCACCGGCCGGACCTGGCGGCTGCCGTGCAAATGGATCAACAGCGCTGGCAACAAGAGGTTGGCGATCCTGAGATGAATTCGCCAGAAGCGCTGGACACCAGGGCGGCGGCCATGACGCGGCGGATCCTGGTGCTCCATGCGGTGGCCCGGTGGTGTGCCGCCAACAGGTCTGTGACGGTTTTGGTCCCAGACGACGGTATTTCCGCTGCCTGAGGAGTGGAGCATCTACTTCAGCCGTGGTCCAGCTTTTCGGTACCGCCGGGTCGGTTTAGCGGCGGGTCCAGGTGGATTCCCCGCCGCGGTCGTTCACTTCGATGCCCAATTCCTTCAACCCGTCGCGAATACGGTCGGAGAGGGCGAAATTCTTGCTCTCGCGCGCTTCGGCCCGGATGGCCAGCAGCAACCGGACTGGGCCGTCGCTCTCTCCTTCCCGGGTCTCCCGTTCCAGCGGCAGACCGAGAACGCCCAGCATGGAAAAGAGATGATTTCGGCCGGCTTTCAGGTCCGCCACCGAGGCGCCGTCCTGGACACCGCTGTTAAGCACATTCGTCGCTTCGTACAGGGCCGCCAAGCCCTGCGGCGTATTGAAGTCGTCGTCCATGGCGGTGCCGAACCGGCGCTCGCACTCCATGGCGGCGGCAGCGACGGTGCCGGGTGAAGGCGGGGTCGAGGTATCACCGTCGAGGTGACGGGCCAGAGCTTCGATACAGTTATAAATCCGGTCGAGAGCCCGGTCGGCCTGGACCAGGAGTTCCGGCTTGTAGAGGAGGGGCATCCGGTACTGGGTGCCGAGGATCCACAGGCGCAAGGCAGCCGGGCTGGCAACCTTGAAGGCATCCCGCAGCCAGAAGGCATTGCCTTTGGACTTGCCCATTTTTTCGCCTTCGCCACCATCGAGTTTGCCGATGGTGATAAACCCATTGTGCAACCAGTGCCGTACAAACCGCTTCCCGGTGAATGCTTCCGATTGGGCCAGCTCATTCTCGTGATGGGGAAACGCCAAATCGGCGCCGCCACCGTGGATATCGAGTTCGAAATCGCAGTACTTCCCGCTCATGGCCGAACACTCGATATGCCAGCCGGGCCGTCCCGGCCCCCATGGCGAGTCCCAGGCGGGCTCGCCCGCACGGGCTGTTTTCCACAGGGCGAAATCCTGAGGATTCCGCTTCATGTCATCCTGTTCCACCCGGTGCTCGGTATTTTCATCGTCGCGACTGCGGCCGGACAGCCTCCCGTAGTCCGGGAATTTGCTCACATCAAACCAAACCCCGCGAGGCGTGGCATACGCCACTCCCTTGTCCACCAGCCCACGGATCACCGCCACCATTTCCGTGATATGTTCCGTTGCCCGGGGGCGGATGGACGGGGAAAGGACCCCGAGGGCCGCCATGTCCTTTTCGTACTCGTCCTGGTACCGACGGGCCAGATCGCGCCAGGATATTCCCAATTCGGAGGAGCGCGCGATTATTTTATCGTCGATATCAGTTATGTTGGAAATAAAGGTGACGGTGAACCCACGATATTCCAAGTACCGGCGAATGGTATCGAACACCACTGCCGGACGGGCATGACCGATATGGCAGGAGTCATAGACCGTGGGGCCACAGACGTACATCGTGATTTTTCCGGGCTCCCGGGGCTGGAGGGGAATTTTTTTGCGCGCTTCCGTGGAGTAGACCTGTATCGCCATGCCATTATTCCTTATCCGGTGGTTCAGACCACAAACCAGTAAGTATACC
>JAJBSZ010000127.1 GCA_020861125.1 Planctomycetota bacterium
GCCGATCGGCGTCGGCCTAGGGAACCTGGCAGGTGCCGCCCTTGCTGTGGCCGCCGCCGCCGTAGCGGAGGAGGAGCGATCCCACGTCCGGCTTGGAGGTGCGGTTGACCACGCTATGGCCGACTGCGATGGGACAGTTGATTTTTTCCCGGCCGTCCACGACCCAGACGGAGATGTTCTGGTCGGGATAGAGGCTGTAGATGAGAAATCGGTTGCCGGTGTAGATGGGATCGACGCCGCGCAGATCGGAAATAATGACATTGCCGTCGGTGCGGGTAACCTTTGCTATCATGTCGCGGAACAGCGCTTCCTGATCCCGGTACACCCGCACTCGTTCCTGGACGTCCGGAAGCGAGAGGATCTCGTCGATGGATTTGTCGCGGCAGGCGTCGATGAGCATTTCCATAAATTCGAAATTTCCCAGGCGGAATTTCCGAACCCGGCCGAGACCGGTGCGCGGGTCGACGATGAATCCGAGGAGGATCCAGCCGCTGGGATGCCCGATTTCTTCGGCGCTCAGGCTGGCGGAGTCCACCTTGTCGACGGCATTGACCAGATCCTGAAAGCGGGACAGGGTGTTGTCGCCGTCGTAGTATTCATAAATAACCCGGGCTGCCGACAGGGCGGGCCGGCTGGCGCCGGCGAAGGAAAAATCAGCGCCCAGCCGTTCCGTTTCACTCTGGTGGTGGTCGAACCACAGTTTGCAGCCCGGCACGTAGGGAACATTGGCGAGAACGTCGTGGTCGTTGACCGTGACTTTCCCGTCCTGCATATCTTTTGGATGGACAAATTTCCAGGAATCGATAACGCCCTGTTCCTTGAGCAGGGCCGCGCAGGCCAGCCCGTCGAAATCTGCTCTGGTGAGTAATCGCATGCCGTATCCTTTCTAGCGCTGAACCGTGTCGGGGTGCCTCCCTGGCGTCATTATGGAAGGAAAACATGTTCCGTGCTATACGAAACATAGGCGGGCGACGATTCGTCCTTCCGCCAAATGGCTCGTTTGACAATGTCCTTGGCCAGGGAATCATGAAACCGCTTGGCATCCTCCGGCGCCTTGCCGGTGGCTTTATCGACAAAGCGGTAGTCCTCGGGCAGCCGCGCTTCCATGATGTCAAATTCCTTGCGGGATCGCCGGACGCATTCCTGGAGATAGCTGCGGGCGAGGTCGGCCAGTTCGAAGGCGGGCGCCTCCGGATCCGCCTGCAACCGTTCCCTGACCGGGCTGCCAGCGGCGAAGACGTCGTATTCCAGCCCGTTTTCACGGGTGTGCAGTGCGTAGGGGAAAAACACGCCGGAATTCTGGTACCGACGGGGCAGTTCCGGTTCGGGATGCCGCCCCGAGAGGGCGAAAAATTCCACATAAAACAGGGCGCCGTCATGGAACAAAAGGCGGATGGCGGCATTCCCTACCCGGGCGAGATAGGCCTTCATCTCGGGATCCGGGTAGCCGCGGAGTTCCGCGAAATCGAGATGCGGCACCGTCAGCATGGCCTGCAGGGACTCCCTGGCCCCGGTCACATCCATGCCAAAAAACAGGTCGCCCCACAACCGGGTCCGCTCCACCTCATACAACGGCAAGATGGCCGGGGAATAATAGGTCACCACCTGCCGACGGGCGGTCAGGCCCGGCGCAATTTCGATGGCGTCCGGCTCGAGCAGGGCGTAGGCGTCGCGGATATCCTGCGGAATCGCCGTACCTTCCCCCAGGTTGTCGAACCGGACAAACAGGAGGTGGACCTGATCGAATCCGCCCGGCAGTCCGGCGCGGATGGTGGCTTCAAACGCCGCCAGCGCATCCTCCCGGGTTTCGCGGTAGTGGCGGGCGTAGCCTTGCCGCCGGTTCTGGCGGTGCCGGGTATAGGCTTCCCGGAAGACATCGTACAACAGGCCGCGCTGGCTGGAATACACGCCGGCCAGCAAATAGCGGTCGTCGGCATAGGACCGCGCCGTCTGCATAAAGGCGGGCAGTGTGGTTTCTTCAAGTATCGTTTGGGAAACATACCGTAGCATCCGGTTGCGGAAATGGACGGTGACATGCCGGTCCGGTTCCGCGCCGGCGGTGGAGAATTCCTCGTACTGGTTCATCCATACCCGGTTGCTGTTCCGGTACCGGTATGGCCGGCCGGGAATGGCCTTGCTGGCGGCGAAAGCCGCGTACATGTTTTCGACATCCATACCGTAATAAATGGTATCGTACAACCGAATTCGCGGAGTGGGCGGCGGCGCCGGCGCCGGGACCGGAGTTACCGTCTGGCGGGCAGCGGAACGGAGGGTATCCTGCCTGTTCCGGGCTGCCGCTTGTTCGCGCTGCTGGTATTCGTACTCGGCCAAAACCCGCCCCGCTTCGGCGTCGCCCAGGTCGCTGGCTTTGCGCAGGAGGGCGATGGCGTCGCGCCGGGCGGTCTCGCCCGCGTCCTCGTGGATGCGCAGGCGGCCCAGCAGGGACAGGGCGGCTGGCACCTCCTCCGCCACCGCTCCGGCCAGCAGCCGTTCGGCCTCGGTTGGGTCGCGCCGCACCCCCCGGCCGTAACTGTACATTTCCGCCAGGAGGATGGTGGCCTCGGTACGGTTGTCGGCCGCTGCCAGCTGCAGGTGCGGCAGCGCCTTGTGGTAGTCCTGCGCCACGCCGTCCTCGCCCCGGCAGTAAATGCGGCCAAGGAGCGCATGGATCTCCCCATTGCGGCCGTTTTGGCAGGCGCGGGTAAAGTATTGCACCGCCGTCGGCACGTCCCGGTCGGTGCCAAGGCCACGGTAGTGCAGCCAGCCCAGGGTCGCGCAGGCGGATTCGTCGCCGTGCTGTTCCGCCAGGGTCAGGTACCGGAACGCCGCCGGATAGTTGGCGATACCGTCTATGCCTTCATAATACAGCGTGCCAAGCGGCCCGTAGGTTTCTATCCGGCCGCCTTCGGCGGCGGTGAGGAGAAACCGTTCCGCCTTGCGGTCGTTCTTCGGCGCCACTTCGCCGAAATAATGCATCAACCCGATGACCGCGCAGGTCTCCGGGTCCTCTGCCGACTCCAACGACAAAAGCAACGCCGCCGCCTTGGCAAGGTTGGGGCCGCTGCCGAGGCCTTTGTAGTAGAGAAGGCCGAGGAGGCGGTTGCGGTCGGGAAACGAGCGATTGTCGCTCTGAAGCAAATATTCTTCGGCCTTGCGGTAATCCCGGGGCAGGATGTCGCCGTCATAAAATATCTGGCCGAGATACCCGAGGGCACCGGCGTCACCCGACTCGGCGGCGGTGAGGAGCAGGTTGATGGCCCGCTCCGGGTCCCGGGCGACGCCATTGCCGGTGAGGTACGCGGCGCCCAACAATCCCGTCGCCTCCGCCTCGCCGGCAGCGGCGGCCAGCGTCAGCCATTTCGCCGCCCGGGCCGGGTCCGCTTCGCCGGCGGTGCCGGCCAGGAGCCATTTGCCCGCCAGGGCCTGACTGGCGGTATCACCCGCTTCCGCGGCTTGGAGGAGATAGGGCAGGGCGGCGGAGAATTCGCCACGGGTACGCAGAAGATCCGCCAGACGCGTCTGGGCCTCGGTGTCGCCGGCCGCGGCCAGTTGCTGCAACACCGCCATGCCCTGGGCCGGCTGGCCGGCGTCGAGATAGGTCTCGGCCTGCCATAGGTCCGGCGTTTTAGTCGCCCGGGAAAACCACAGCAGCGTACTGGCGCTGAGGAGTGCCGACGCCGCCAGGATAACACCAATCTTGTATCGTGGATGTAAACCGCAGAGACGTTCCGTCAGAAATTCTTCCAGCCGCAGCCAGTGTCCGCGTGGTGACATTTTGCCCTCTCCCCCGTCGGCCGTTCTATGTCAACTTTGATCGAATACAGCGACAGTATACGGTTCCGGGGGAGGGGTGGCAACGGATTCGTCAACAATTGGCAGAATTTCGCATGGACATCCGGATGGAGGCATCTTTCCGGAAAACGAAACAGCACCGGAGAAGATAGCCGATAAGGAAGCTGGCGATATAGGATAGAGCCAGTGGCACCCCCTTGTCGAAGGGGGCGATAAAATGGAAATAGGCGAGGCCGATTTCCAATACGGCGTAGCGGACACCGAAGCCGATAACGCCGATAAACGCGTTCTGCAGGAGCCGCCGCCAGGAAAGACGGCCGGTCCGTTGCGGAAAAGCCCACAATTCCAGGGCGGCATAGCCGAGAAATCCGGATATAATGACGGAAACGGCCAGGGAGACAAACGAACTGAACCCGGCGTGCAGCAGCACCAGCGCGATCACAAAGCTGATCAGGCCGGTAATGGAGCATACGATTATATAACGGGAAAACCGCTTTTTCACCCGTTCCATCGGGTTGTGGGCTGTTTGCAAATAATGGTATATGGAATCGAACACGGTACACGCCTTTCATGCTACCGCCACAAAGAGTTGCCGTAACGATGCGTTTCCAGTATAACGCTCGAAAGCTCCCTATAGCTGTCCTGCTGCATGGAGAGGCTGTTCGGCTTTTTGTCTGCCGACCGCTTTGCTGCCGTAGAAAAACACGGGCACCGCAAAATTTCAGCGCGTAGTATCGGCCGCCTCCTGTCCCCGCGTGGATGCGCCGATGGTTTCCCGGTCGAACGCGCGCCGTCCGGTTTAGGGCGGCGGTGATGGCGACCCGCACCATCCTGGAGGAGAAAGGAAACGGTATGAAAGCCCTGGTTCTCAAGGAGTACAACCAGCTGGTTCTGGAGGAAATGCCCCGGCCGGAATACGGCGCTGGCGACGTGCTCATCCGGGTCAAGGCCTGCGCCATCTGCGGCAGCGATGTGCACGGCATGGACGGGAGTTCCGGCCGGCGTATTCCTCCGATCGTCATGGGGCACGAGGCGGCCGGGGTGGTGGAGGCGGTGGGCCGCGACGTCACCGATTTCCGCCCGGGGGATCGGGTCACGTTCGATTCCACCATCTTTTGCGGCGCCTGCCATTTTTGCCGCGGCGGCCAGATGAATCTCTGCGACAACCGAAGGGTCCTTGGTGTCTCCTGCGGCGAATACCGACTGCATGGGGCTTTTGCCGAATACGTGGCGGTGCCGGCGCACATCCTCTACCCCATTCCCGACGCGGTGACCTTTGAACAGGCCGCCATGGTGGAACCGCTGTCGGTGGCCTTTCATGCCCTGTCCCGTTCGCCCGTCAGCCTCAACGCTCGTGCCGTCGTGGTCGGCACCGGTATGATCGGCCTGCTGGTGGTCCAGCTCCTGCGTGCCGCCGGATGCGGTGCCATCATCGCCGTGGACGTGGCGGAGGAAAAACTGGAGATGGCCAAACGGTTCGGCGCCACCGCCGGGGTCCGTTCGGTTCAGGGCGATCCGGTGGCGGCCATTCAGGCCCTGACCGGCGGCCGGGGGGCGGACCTCGCTTTCGAAGTGGTGGGCATGACGCCGACCATCCAACTAGCCGTCGCCGCCGTCCGGAAAGGCGGCAGCGTCACCCTGGTGGGCAACCTGTCTTCCACGGTGGAATTTCCGCTCCAGGCCGCGGTCACCCGCCAGATCAGTCTGCTGGGGACCTGCGCCTCCAACGGCGAGTATCCGGATTGTCTGGACCTGATCGCGAGCGGCAAGGTCGACGTCGATTCCTTCATCAGTGCCGTCGTTCCCCTGGAAGAGGGCCCGTCCTGGTTCAAGCGGCTGTACGACCGCGAGCCCGGCCTTCTCAAGGTGATTCTCCAACCGTAACCATATGCCAACTATTCCGCATTCATCAAAGGAAGGAGCGGCGCATGCCCGTCGACGTCAACGTGATTTTACAAAAACTGGGGGAAAACGAGCGGACCAACGGCATGATGAATGCCTTCCAGGCGTTGCCCCGGGAGGAACAGATCCAGGTGCTGGAATGGTCCAAAACCATGTGTATGCGCCTGGCGGCCATGATGGAAAAGCAGAAGGTGGTGGAAAATTCCGGCCGGGCGGAACCGGTGGATCTGCCGGCGCCGAAGATGTTTGTCGATACCGCCCTGCGTATCGGCGTGGTTTACGCCATGCTGCATCAGAATAAAG
>JAJBSZ010000198.1 GCA_020861125.1 Planctomycetota bacterium
CGAGTTACAAACGGCAGGGCCTGATGCCAATCTTACGTCCACAGAATCTAGTACCCAGTCAATTTTGAAAATGTTCAACTTCTGCAAACTACGGTACGGTGAGGATTGACTGTGTACATAACCATGATCTCACTCTTGACTATGCACTAGGCTTCGGGCTGGCGACAGCCGGTGGCGAACGGCCCCGCTGTCCGCAGGCTTTCGGGAGAACGGTATGGCTATCCAGGAAATGGTCGCCCGGTCGCGGGCGGCGCAGCGGGAGTTCGCGACCTTCACGCAGTCGCAGGTGGACGCCGTCGTCCGGGCCATCGGCCGGGTGGTGTTTGATCACGCCGAGCCCTTGGCAAAAATGGCGGCCGAGGAAACCCGCATGGGTGTGTACGAGGACAAGATCAAAAAGAACCTCGGCAAGTCGCGGATCATCTGGCACAGCCTCAAGGGCAAGCGATCCGTCGGCATCCTCGACGACCGGTCGGAACCGGGCATCATCAAGATCGCCAAGCCCAAGGGCGTCATCGCGGCGGTCATGCCCTGCACCAACCCCATCGTCACTCCCATGTTCAACGCCATGATCGCCCTCAAGGGCGGCAATTCCATCGTCATCGCGCCGCATCCGCGGGCCAAGCGCTGCACCGCCCATACGGTCGGCCTCTTCCGCGCCGCCCTGCGGGCTCTGGGCGCACCGGAAGACTGCATTCTCTCCATCGCCGAACCGAGCAACGACAGTACCGCCGAACTGATGCGAACGTGTGACGTGGTGGTGGCCACCGGCGGCATGGGGATGGTGAAGGCCGCCTATTCCAGCGGCAAACCCGCCTTCGGCGTCGGCGCCGGCAATGTCCAGTGCATCATCGATCACGGCTACGACCTGGACCTGGCCATCCCCAAGATTATCGACGGCCGGTGCTTCGACAACGGCATCATCTGTTCGGGCGAACAGACCATCATCGCCCACCGGGACGACTACGAAGCCATGGTGCAGACCCTCGCCGCCAACGCCACCTATTTCACCGCCGACCCTGCCGAGGTGGAACGGGTCCGGACGGCTATTTTCCCGGGCGGGGTGATGGCACGGGATCTGGTGGGGCAGCCGGTGGCGGCGGTGGCGGCCGCGGCTGGGATTACCCTGCCGGCCGGGACCCGTTGTCTCGCGGTCGAGGCCTCCGGCATCGGTGCGGACGACCTCCTGTCCAAGGAAAAGATGTGCCCGGTGATTTCCACCTACCGCTATCAGGATTTCCCGGAAGCGGTGGCCATCGCCAATGCCAACCTGGCGGTGGAGGGCTGCGGCCATTCGGTCGCCCTGCACACCGACCGGCCGGAGAACGCCGACTATGCCGGCCTGCACCTGCCGGTCAGCCGGGTACTGGTGAATCAGGTCTGCGCCACGATGAATGGCGGCAGCTTCGCCAACAGTCTGACCCCGACCACCACCCTCGGCTGCGGGTCGTGGGGCAACAATTCCATCTCCGAGAACCTCGGCTACTTCCACCTGATCAACGTCGCCCGGGTGGCGTTTCCCCTCACCGACGCCCGGGTGCCGACGGACGCGGAAATATGGGGAGATTGATTCATGGACCTCATGGAGTACAAGGCCAAGGAATATTTCCAGCATTACGGCATCCCCGGACCGTCCGGTTTTGTGGTGGCTGACGCCGCGGCGCTGGCGGAGCGGGAGGCGACCTTTCCCTGCATGGTCAAGGCCCAGGTGCCCATCGGCGGCCGGGGCAAGGCGGGGGGCATCCGGGCCGCCGGGAACGCGGCGGAGCTGGACGAAGCCTGCCGCACCATCCTCGGCATGACCATCGGCGGTCATGTGGTGGAGCGCGTTCTGGTGAGCGAGCAGGTGCGGTTCACGGAAGAATGGTACCTGGCGGTGGCGCTGGACCGCGAAGCCAAGTGCCCGGTGGTGATCTTCTCGCCCGTGGGCGGGATGGACATCGAGGAAACGGCCCGCACCCATCCGGAACGGATCAGCCGCGTCCGGATCGATCCGGTTATCGGGTTGCGCTCCTCCGTGACCACCTATCTCGTCAGTCGCAGCGGCGTGGATCCGCAATACGCCGGACAACTCGGCGACATCCTGCTCCGCCTGTACCGGCTGTTTCGGGAGGTGGACTGCACCCTGGCGGAGATCAATCCCCTGGCGGTGAGTGACGGCGGTGCGCTCCTGGCGTTGGACGCCAAGGTGACGGTGGACGATGCCGCGCTGTTCCGCCATCCCGATCTGGCCGGGCTGCGGGACGAGATGGAGCCGAATCCGCTGGTACTGGACGGGCGCCGCCACGGCTTCCTGTATATACCCTGCGAACCGGGCGGTCGGGTGGCGGTGGTCTCCAACGGATCCGGCATGATCATGTCCTGTATCGACGTGCTCGCCGCCACGGGTCTGGCGGTGGGTGCCGCCATCGATCTCGGCGGCGGCCCCACGGCGGATCGGGTGCGGGAGGCGACGCGGGTGGCCCTGGCCGCGCCCGGGGTGGAGGCGCTGTTCATCAATATTTTCGGCGGCATCACCCGCTGCGACGAAGTCGCCAACGGGGTGAAGGAATATATGGAATCGGTCGGCTCCGACAGGCTGGTGGTCATGCGCTGCGAAGGCACCAACAAGGAAGAGGGCCTGCGCATCCTCGAGCGCCTGGATCGGGAAAACGTCGTGTTCGCGGACGGCCTGCACGAGGGCGTGGCCATCCTGGCGCAGCGAAAGGGGTGGTCATGAGCATTCTGGTCGACGAATCCACCCGCCTCATTGTTCAGGGCATCACCGGTCGGGAGGGCACGTTCCATACGGAACAGATGCTGGCCTACGGCACCCGGGTGGTGGCCGGCGTCACCCCGGGCAAGGGCGGCCAGAGGGTACACGGCGTGCCGGTGTTCAACACGGTCCGCGAGGCCCGGGAGGCCACGGACGCCAACGCCGCCATCGCGTTTGTCCCAGCCCGCTTCACGGCCGAGAGCGCCTACGAAGCCATGGACGCCGAAATTGACCTGGTGATCACCATCGCCGAACATGTCCCGATCCAGGACATGATGGGCGTCGCCCATGCCGCGCGGAAGAAAACGGGCTGCCGGGTGATCGGCCCCAATTCCTTCGGGATCATCTCGCCCGGCAAGGCCAAGGCGGGATTCATGGCCCACCGGATCTTCACGCCCGGGGGAGTTGGCCTGATGTCCCGGAGCGCCACCAATTGTTACGAAACGGTATTCCTCCTCAGCCGCGAGGGGATCGGCCAGTCCACCTGCGTCGGCGTCGGCGGCGACGCCATTCCAGGGTCCACCTTCGTCGACCTCCTGCCGCTGTTTTACCAGGATGACGCTACTCGGGTGATCGTCCTCATCGGGGAGATCGGCGGCAGCGAAGAGGAACAGGCGGCGGCCTACATCGCCCGGCATGGCAGTAAACCGGTGGTCGCCCTCATCGCCGGCAAGAACGCCCCGAAGGGACGGAGCATGGGGCACGCCGGCGCCATCATCGGCGTCGACGGCAGCGGCGGGGCGGAAAAAAAGGAGGCGGCCCTCCGTGAGGCGGGCGTCCACATCGCCACCAGTACCGTGGACATCGTCCGGCTGGTCAAGGCCCTTGGAGCCAGCTAAACAGGCCAACGGAGCGCATGATGGAATTTTCACTGCACTGGGGAAAAACGACCCTGCCCGCTCGGATAGAGGACGCCTCGCTGCAGGGCGTTCTCCTCCCCAACCCGATGGGGGAGCGGCCGGATGCTGCCACCCTGATCGCCACGGCCTTGGCGAATCCCATCGGCAGCCCGCGCCTGGCGGATATCGTCCGGCCCGGCGAGACGGTTGCCATCGTCACGTCCGACATCACCCGGCCGTTCCCCGGCGCGGTGGTATTGCCGCAGGTGGTGGACGAATTGTCGCGGGCCGGCATTGCCGATGCGGACATGGTGATCGTGTTTGCCCTGGGCATCCACCGCGGCCATAGCGAAGGGGAGAAGCGGGCGCTGGTGGGTGATGCACTCTACGACCGCATCCGCTGTGTCGATTCAGATCCGAACCGGGTGGTGGCCGTGGGCACGACCTCCGGCAACGGGACGCCGGTCCGGATCTTTGCCGAGGTGGCGCAGGCTGACCGCCGGGTGTGCCTCGGCAATATCGAGTACCATTACTTTGCGGGCTATTCTGGCGGCGGCAAGGCGATCATGCCCGGCGTCTCGACCCGCGAGGCCATCCAGGCCAACCATTCCCTGATGGTGGACCCCGGGGCCCGCGCCGGAGCCTTGGCGGACAACCCGGTCCGGCAGGACATCGACGAAGCGGCCGGTCTGGTGGGTGTCGATTTCATCCTGAACGTGGTTCTGGACGAGACCAAAGCCATTGTCGCGGCCGTGGCTGGTGATTATCTGGCGGCCCACCGAGCCGGGGCCCGGGCGCTGGACAGCTTGTATAAGGTCCCGATCGACCGCCGGGCTGACATCGTGTTGGTTTCGGCCGGTGGCTTTCCCAAGGATATTAATCTTTACCAGGCGCAAAAAGCGTTGGACAATGCCCGGCAGGCGGTGCGGGACGGCGGGATCATCATTCTGGTCGCTTCGTGCCGGGAAGGATTGGGCGAGGATGTTTTCGAGCGCTGGATGACTGGCGCGGCCAGCAGTGGCGCCATGATCCGCGACATCCGGAATCGGTTCGAATTGGGCGGGCACAAGGCGGCGGCCATCGCCATGGTGCTGGAGCGGGCCAGGGTGTTTCTGGTATCGGACCTGACGCCGGAATTTGTCCGAAATATTTTTCTGGAGCCTTTTCCGGATATCGACGCGGCGCTGGAGGAAGCGTTCGCGGCGCTGGGTCCGACGGCGCAGGTATTGGTCATGCCGTATGGCGGTTCGACCCTGCCCTGGTTGTCGGAGACGTGAATTACCCACACGAGGAGAAGCCATGCGGTACACGGATTTGACGGGCAAGGTGGCGATCGTCACTGGCAGCGCCCGTGGCATCGGGATGGAGAGTGCCAAGCTGATGGCGGAAGCGGGTGCTAGCGTTATTATCTGCGACGTCAATGTTGACGGAGCGGAACAGACGGCGGCGGATTTCCGTTCCGCCGGGCTTGACGCCACGGCGTTGCCACTCGATGTCACGTCCGAATCGTCGGTGCGCGCGATGATTGACGCGACGGTGGAGCGCAAGGGCGGCATCAACATTTTGGTGAACAACGCTGGCATTCTCGATCCCTCGCCCATTCCGGAATTGACGGTGGAAAAGTGGGACCGGATGCTCAACGTCAATCTGCGTGGGGCGCAGTTGTGTTCGCAGCATGCGCTGCCGCATCTGATAGCAGCGGGCCGGGGCGGGCGGATCATTTTTATATCGTCGCAGGCGGGTCAGATGGGTGGATTTCTGGCTGGTGTGCATTATTCGGCTGCCAAGGGCGGGTTGATTGCGTTGGCGAAGTCGTATGCCCGGTATTGTGCCCAGTATGACATTACAGTGAATGCCGTCGCGCCGGGATTTATGCTGACGGACATGACGAAGGATCGGGAGAACTGTCCTGAGCTGGTGCCGCTGAAAAGGTTGGGTACGGCTTTGGATGCGGCGAAGGCGGTGTTTTTTCTGGCGAGTGGGTTGGCGGATTACATCACCGGCGCCACCATCGATGTCAATGGCGGATTCTATATTCGCTGACCCCCTACGAAAAAAAGCCAGTCCATGCCGAAGGCCGGCAAGCGTTGCGAAGCCGGGAAATGGCTGGGTGTCCGGCACGGACTCGCTGGGGGGTCCGGGGGCGCGCGACCAGCGCCCCCGGATCATAAATCAATGGAGTGCGGGGAAAGAGAAAGCAGGAATATTCCACGAAAAACGCGACGGCAAGATATCCCGCACGACTTCCGCATAGAGGCGGTAAGGCCCCGAAGGGGGCCGGCGCCGCCGCGGAAACAGTCCATGCCGAAGGCCGGCAAGCGTTGCGAAGCCGGAATGGCTGGGCGTCCGGCACGGACTCGCTGGGGGGTCCGGGGGCGCGCGACCAGCGCCCC
>JAJBSZ010000294.1 GCA_020861125.1 Planctomycetota bacterium
CGGCGCACGGCTGCCGATCTATTCCCTTCTCATCCCAGCCTTTTTTGCCGGCGCGTTTCTCCGTGCGTCCATTCTCTGGTCACTCTATATACTGGGTATTCTCTTCGCCGTGGTCGGCGCCAAAGTTCTCCGCAGCACGCTTTTCAAGGGAGAATCGGTTCCGTTCGTCATGGAACTGCCGCCCTATCGCATGCCCACCCTGCGCTCGGTGGTTTTGTTGATGTGGGAGCGGGCGCGGGAATATATCCGTAAGGCCGGCACCATCATCCTCGGCGTCAGCATCATTCTCTGGGCCATGACCAACTACCCGAAAAAGGAAACCTTCGACCGGGATTACGATGCCGCCCGGGAAACCGCGGCGTACGAATATCAGGAAGCGGTCCGTTCCTTCGCCAGGACGGCGCTGCCAGATGTTCCCGACGAGCTGGTTGACGGGTGGCTGGAAGCCGACCAGGAGTTGGCGGAAGCGTCCGACGAGTTCTGGGAAACCGATCCGGCCTATAAGGCGGCCGAAGAGGTTCATGCCCAGACCCTGGCCGGCTTGTTCCAGGCCACAGGCGGCGGCGACCTGGAACGGCTGGTGGAAGCGGTGGCCGCCGTCGACGAGATCGAAGCCGCATTAGCCGAGGCGGTGGAGGACGAGGCGGACGAGACGTCGCCAGAATACCGCACGGCGCTGGCCGAACGGGATGCCGCCCTGGCCGACCTCGGACTGCCTGACGATCTGATGGAATCGGTGGCCGAATTCCGGGAAGAGATCCGCCAGCCATATCAGGAACAGATCGAGGCTCTCGACCACGAGGAGGAAGGCGAACAGCTCGCCTACTCCATCTCCGGTCGCGTTGGCCAATTTTTGGAGCCGGCCCTCCGACCGCTTGGTTTCGACTGGCGCATCGGCACCGCCATCATCGGTTCCTTTGCCGCCAAGGAAGTTTTCGTGGCCCAAATGGGCATCGTCTTCGCTGTCGGCGAGGCCGACGAGGACTCGGATAGCCTGCGGGAAACACTGCGGGAAAACTATACCCCGCTCCAGGCGTTCTGCATGATGATTTGGGCTTTGCTGTCGCTCCCCTGCGTTGCCACCATCGCCGTCGCCCGACGGGAGACCGGCGGCTGGCGCTATGCCATCGGGATGATGATCGGCCTGACCATCATCGCCTACGTCACCACCCTGATCGTCTATCAGGTGGGCAGCGCCTTGGGAATCGGCATGTAAAAATAGCCAATCCGAGCGCCCGCCAGTGATACCCCTTTTTCCGTAGGGTGGTCACGACATGGTCGCCGGCTACACTTTTCGGAAAACTAGGAGGATTGTCTGTTCATAAGGGGAGGGGAACATCATGCGGTTTATCATTGCAGCCTGCTGCGCCATGGCACTGGCGGGCACTTCATGGGCGGTTGATTACGACCTGCAGCAAATGCAGGCGCGCTTGGCTGAACAGGAAGCGGCCATGGGCGACCTGCACGCCAAACTCACTGGCACCTACGGCGCTACGAGCGGCGAACCCGAAGGGATCATCAGCCTGCGCAAAAATGCCGTCGTCACGGTCGGCGGACAGCTCATCACCAAATATCAGGCGACCAGCGCCAAGGCCCACAGCGTCTACGACGCCGCCGACGATTTCGAACGGTCGGAGTACCGCCGCCGGGCCAATTCCAAAACCGGCAGCCTGGAAATTTCCGACGCCTACGTCAACATCCTGGTGGAAGTGGGCGACAATTTCGAGGCCTATCTGGAAATGGATCTGCATAACGGCGTGCATGACGATTATTACAACGCCGAGGTCTACTACCTCCGCTGGAAAAACATCTGCGAATCTGGTTTTGGCCTCAAGGTTGGCCGGGACGCGCTCGTTTTCGGTGAAGAGGGCGTGGGAGAACTCGGCTCCTATGCCGCCGGGTACGGCGATGCCCTCGGCGAATTGGACGAGGATTTCCTCAGTTTCGGCGGCTTCAGCCTGCCGGGCGGCGGCCCCTCCTTCGGTGGCGCCATTCCGCTGCATAACGGGTGGGACGTCAGCGGCGTGACCCAGGTAACGCCGTACTGGGAAGGCTTCGATGGCAAGCTCCTGGCCGAAGTCTCCTTCATGCAGAACGTCTACGAGGATACCCCCTACGTCAATCTCGGCGGCTCGGGGTCGAAATACACCCGGGAGCGGCGGAGCGGTTATACCAAATACCGCAGCCGCAATTACGGCCTCGGTACCCTGTCGGCGCGGGTGGCGTGGGAGCCGATTGAAGATCTGAAGTTCACCGCCAGCTTCGCGAACTACCGCAGTAACAACGGACCGGAAGAGGATGTGGACGCCGCGTACCGGGCCCGCAACAACACCGTCTACGGCCTCGCCGCCAGCTGGCGGCCGGCCTTCTACGAACGACTGAACATTTGGGGCCAATGGATCTACGGCAAGGATGTGTACTTCTACAAGGACCTCAAGTCCCATACGCTGAATTTCGGCGCCTCCTACGATATCCTGGAAGGCCTCACCTTTTTCGCCCAAGGGGATTATCTTCGCACCACCTACAAACCGCGGGATGAAAACCAGCGGGGCACTGCCTGGGCGTTTTACACTGGCCTCCAGTACAGCCTCCCGTACGGTGTCTCCTTTGAGGCCGGTTGGAAATACGAGCGCGCTCGTTTCACCGACCGGGCGGCAGGCGAACGGCTCGCGAAGATCCGGGCCAATACCGTGTACGGTATGGTCGGCTTCGAATTTTAGTCCCGGCCATACCTGATAGCAGTGGGAAGGCCCTCTCCGGGTGGAGAGGGCCTTTCTCGTTGTTGTAGGATGTGTTCCCTAGATCATCCGTCCAGGCCGTGCATGTGGCTGCAGGCGTAATGGGCCCCGTCGCAGTAGGGCTGATTCTTGGATTCACCACAGCGGCAGAGGGTGACGCGGTTGCGCACTTCGTAGGATTCGCCGTTGGCGCCCTCGATTTCGATGCCGCCTTTGACCCATAACGGCCCGCGACAATTGTAAACCGGATCCTGAATAGCGCTGATGGACGGGGCCAGCGCCGGTTCAATGGCGTTGCCATCGAAATCCGTGATCGTCAGCCGACCCGAAGGGCAGTTGCAGCATTCCTCCACCGCGCGGGTGAGATTTTCCGGATCACCCGATTCCTGAGCGTACCGCCACGCGGTTTTGCCGACATCGCAAAATCGCGCTCCCACACAGAGCGATTTGTCGTCCAGCAGATTGACCGCTTGGCCGGGTTCGACGCGGGCGGTTTGGCGATAGCTTGGCCGGTTGGCGGTTTCACTACCGCGGAAACCGACAGCGGAATGGGTGCCGTCGCAAAACGGACGTCTTCGGGTATGGCCGCAACGGCAAAGCAGTGCCGAGGGTCCTTTAGCGACGTACTCACGTTCCTTGTGCCAGGCAACCGCCCCGCCCTCGCCGTCGCATTCCATGGACTCGCAGTCCACCGGAACTTCGCCGGTCACTCGGTAGGGACCATCGCGCACTATGGATATTTTTCTTCCTTCAGCCTTATTCATGGTGAATTCCTTTGCATTCCTGCCTGCGTGTAGGCAGCCCGTGGCTGGATGCCAGTCGTACCGGGCAGCAAAACCTTGCCGCCTTTTGGAGTACGTGTCTCTTGCGCCCGTGACGCAACTCTCCCAGCGAACAGAAAAAGGCGTGGGGCGAAGGACGCGCCGGAAGGAATATGATACCTACAAAGGAAGGTGTCTCGTCTACCTGCAAGGAGAACACGGTGACTCTGCCGGTGAGCGCCACCCAAATAATGAGCGCTTCGATCGTGCTGTTTGCCCTGATCGACGTGCTTGGTTCGGTTCCCCTCTTCCTCACGTTTAAACGGAAGGACCGCACGGTCGATCCCCGCCGCGCCGCCGTGTACTCGTTTCTTTTCCTCACCGGATTTCTTTTTATCGGCCGGGCGATCCTGGGCCTCTTCCACGTGGACGTATCCTCGTTCGCGGTGGCCGGATCCCTCGTCATCTTTATAATTTCGGTGGAGATGATCTTTGGCGTGGAGATTTTCAAAATCGAGGCGCCCGGCAATTCCATCACGCTGGTGCCCGTGGTATTTCCCCTGATTAGCGGTCCCGGCACCTTCACCGCCCTCCTCTCGATGCGGGCGGAATACGGCTTGCCGGAGATCGTGGTAGCGATTTTTCTGAATATGATCGTTGTGTATATCGTGCTGCGCTATTTGGATGCCATGCAGCGGCTGCTGGGAGCCGGTGGAGCGCTGGTGGTCCGGAAATTCTTTGGCATCGTCCTCATGGCCATCGCCGTGAAACTGTTCACCTCCAATATGGGCGCCCTGATTGAGGCTTTGTGAAAAAGTCCACGGCGGCCGCTTTCTGGTTGGAAACGAAAACCACGGGCGAGCAAAAGGCGCCCGCCCGTACTCGAGAATGGTATTTGGTCTTCAGCCTTTCAATTCTCGAACCGCCGCCGACAGTACCGCCGCGATATCCGCCTCCGGTCCAGCCGCATTGATCTGTTCGAGAAAATGGGAACCAACCGCCGCCGCATCGGCATGGCCGGCCAGGGCCTGCATCTGCTCCCGACTCCGGACCCCGAACCCGGCGATCACCTCCGCGCCCAATTCCTTGATCCGATCCAGATAACGGATGGTGTCATCATCGAGAACGGTTCGGCTGCCGGTGATACCCAGTCGCAAGGCGGTGTAGATGTATTTCGGCTGGCAGTCCCGAATCAGGCGCAGCCGCTCCGGGCGTATCTCCGGGGCGATGACTGGCACCACCGCCAGGCCGGCCTTTGCTCCCTCTTCAAACAACCCTTCCGCGTAGTCGGGCGGCAGATCAGGGACAATGAGACCCTGTAGGCCGGCATCGGCCGTCTGCCGGCAGAATTCCGCCGCTCCCCGGGCAAATACCAGACTCCCGTAGGTCATGATGAACAGCGGGATGGAAAGGTCTTGACGCAGGGTCCGCATGAGGGCGAACCCATCGTCGACCCGGAATCCGTTGTCCAGCGCGGTCTGGCAGGCCCGTTCGATCAACGGTCCGTCCGCCGATGGGTCGGAAAAGGGGAACTGCACCTCGAGAAAATCGGCGCCGCCGTCGGCCAGGCCACGGGCGGCCCTGCGGCTGTGATCCAAAGACGGATATCCGGCAACAATGTGCGCCATCAGCTTTACTGGTTTCATGCCGTCACCTCGCTTTGCAAAAACTCTACCCACCGGTCGCGATCCAACGCCTTGGCGGTGATGAACAAATCCTTGTCCCCACGGCCGGACATATTGATGACGATGGCCTGGTCCGGCTGGAGCTGCGGCGCCAGACGCATGGCTGCCGCCCCGGCGTGGGCGGACTCCAGAGCGAACAACACCCCTTCTTTCCGGGCGAAGAACTGCAATGCTTCCAACGCCTCGTCGTCGGTGGCGGCGACGAATTCGATGCGGCCGCTTTCACCCAGATTGGCCAACTGCGGTCCAATGCCCGGATAGTCCAGGCCGGCGGATATGGAATGGGTGGCAAGAACCTGGCCGTCCGAATCCATCAGAAACCGGGTCTTGTAACCGTGGGCCACGCCGACCCGGGCCTCGTCCGTCATGCGCACGGCATTGTTGCCCGGACCGGAGCCACGGCCGCCCGCCTCGACGCCGATGAGGCGGGGCTTTGCCGCTTCGAGAAACGGGGCGAAGAAGCCAATGGAATTCGATCCGCCGCCGACGCAGGCGATAAGGGCGTAGGGTTCATCGCCATTCGCCCGCATCTGATCCCGGGTCTCCTCGCCGATCACCGACTGGAAGCGCCGGACCATTTCCGGAAACGGGGACGGGCCCAGGGCCGAGCCGATGAGGTAATGGGTATCCGGGAAGGTGGCGGACCACTCCCGCAAGGCGGCATTGATGGCATCCTTGAGGGTGCGGGCGCCCGATTCCACCGGCACCACCGTGGCGCCCATCATCTCCATGGCAAAAACGTTGGGACGCTGCCGGGCCACATCCACCGAACCCATATAGACGGTGCAATCCAGA
>JAJBSZ010000121.1 GCA_020861125.1 Planctomycetota bacterium
GGATACCACCACGGCTGACGACGATTCCGTCGCGGAAGTCACCATCGACGAGGTGATCTTCGAAGACGGACCGCCCGCGCCGGTCGGCCCACCGGCGGAACCGGTCCGGCCGTCACCGCCCCGCCGTCCGCCGCGTCCGGGAGCGCGTGGCGGTCGGAAAGCTGCCTCCGCCCCGAAACCGACCCTTCGCAATCCCCTCACCTGGCCGGGCGCGGCCCTGCGCTTCGCGCTGTATTCCGGCATGACCCGCAACAGCCCGCTGATCGTCACCCTCCGCTTGCTGGCCATGGCGTTTCCCGTTGTGTTTGCCCTGACCATGTCCTGGTACGCCGCGACCCGGTCCCTTGCCACCGGCAACCGTCTGGTGGCTGGCGGTGTTCTCGGGCCGGAATCCCCCGTCCGCCGGCCCACCGCCGGCGGCAGCCTCGCCCTGCCCGTCCCGGCGGGCTTCGTGCCGGTGACGGATCCCCGCGATTTTCCCCGCCGGGTGCCGTATTTGGATCAGGCCCTCAAACGGGATGAGGTAACGCCGCTGTTCGCCGCTACCCATTCGGAATATCCCGGGTATTACCTCTGCGCCGGCTTCCCCGGTGGTGCCGCCGCGCTCGGCAACGCCCCGACGGATCGACGGGACGACATCCAAGCCTTCATCACCCGCCGGGAACTGGACAGCGCCCTGGCCGGCGGCGACGTCCGGGGAATCCCGCCCTTCGACCGGACCGAAGATTCCGTCTGCTACGGACTGATGCTGGGCGGCACGGAAGATGCCCCCGCCCTGGAACAATATTCCTGCGCCCTGTTCCTCCAGGCGGCGCGGCCTCTCATTCTCACGGTCGGCTACAGTGACAACGATGCCGGCGAAGCGGATCCGGACTGGTGCCGATCGCTCGTGGGCGAATGGCGGGATCTGGTTCGTTCGGCGCCGGCGCTCTTCACTGAGGAGGGGCAATGATTCTGCGCGACGCCACCCCGGCGGATGCCGACGCCATCGCCAGGTGCATCGCCATGGCTGAGGGAGAGATGATCCGGTTCTTCACCGGCACCGACGACGAGGACAAGGGGCGGCAGGTGCTCGCCGGCTTCGTCTGTTCCCCCTGTCCCAACCGGTATTCCCTGTCCGTCACCCAGGTGGCGGCGGTGGCGGATGGCGTCGCCGGCGCCGCCCTCTCTTTCCCGGCCGACCGCCAGCCAGAACTGGACCGGCCCATACTGGACGCCCTCGCCGAACGCGGCGTCCACCTCGACCGCCTGCTGTTCGAAGGCGTTCCCGGCACCTATTATCTGAGTAGCATCGGGGTCCACCCCGCCTTTCGTGGCCAGGGTATCGGCACCGCCTTGATGCGAGCGGCCGAGGCGCGGGGCGCGTCTCTCGGGTTCCGCGAAGCCTCCCTCCTCGTCGCCGCGGACAAGGAGCGGGCCCGGGCGCTGTACGAACGCCTGGGCTATGCCGCCGCCGGTGAGGTGCGGCTCCAGCAGTTCCACTATATCCGCATGACCCGTTCCCTCGCCGCGCCCTGATGGGGGCCGCTCACGCGCCACAAAAAAAACCCTCCCGACCGCTGGCGGCCGGGAGGGTTTTTTCGGTGAAGACGGGACGTCCGCTAGCGCGGCACGTTGATGGTCATCAGGAATTCGGCGTTGGTCTTGTGGGATTTCATCTTTGTGTGCAGGAATTCCATGGCGTCCACCACGTTCATGTCGTTGAGATATTTCCGAATCATCCAGATGCGGTTGAGCTCGTCCGGGTGGACGATGCGCTCTTCCTTGCGGGTGCCGGACTGGTTGACGTCGATGGCCGGGTAGAGGCGGCGGTTGACGAGGCGCCGGTCCAGATGCAGCTCGGCGTTGCCCGTTCCCTTGAACTCCTCGAAGATGACCTCGTCCATGCGGCTGCCGGTATCGATGAGGGCGGTGCCGATGATGGTGAGAGACCCGCCGTCCTCGATGTTGCGGGCGGCGCCGAAGAATCGCTTCGGCTTCTGCAGGGCGTTGGCGTCGACACCGCCGGACAGGATGCGCCCGGAATGGGGCGCTTCGGCGTTGTGGGCCCGGCCGAGACGGGTGATGGAATCGAGAAGAATCACCACGTCCTTGCCGTATTCCACCAGGCGCTTGGCCTTTTCGATCACCATGTTGGCGACGGCGATGTGCCGGGAGGTCGGCTCATCGAAGGTGGAGCTCACCACCTCGCCCCGGACCGAGCGTTCCATCTCCGTCACTTCTTCCGGCCGCTCGTCGATGAGGAGCACCATCAATTCCACTTCCGGATTGTTCTGGGCCACGGCGTTGGCGACGTGCTGCAAGAGCACCGTCTTGCCGGTGCGCGGCGGCGCCACAAACAGCGCCCGCTGGCCCTTGCCGATGGGCATCACCAGATCCACGATGCGGGTGGACCATTCGGAGGGATCGTGTTCCAACACCAGACGCTGGTTGGGAAACAGCGGCGTCAGGTCCTCGAACAGCACCTTGTCCTTGAGGGCTTCCGGCTCCTCGTGGTTGATGGCTTCCACCCGCAGCAGGGCGAAATAATTCTCGTTGTCCTTGGGCGGGCGGATCTGGCCGGAGATGGTCAGGCCGGTCCGCATGCCGAAGCGGCGGATCTGGCTGGGGGAGATGTAGATATCGTCCGGACAGGGCAGGTAGTTGAACTTGGGACTGCGCAGGAATCCGTAGCCGTCCGGCAACACCTCGATGCAGCCCTCGCCGTAGAGAAGGCCGTTCTGGTTGACCCGGTTCTTGATGACGGCGAACACCAGTTCCTGTTTCATCATGCCGGCGATGCCGTCGATCTTTTCCGAACGGGCCAGTTTGCGCAGTTCGGTGACGGTCATGTCCTTGAGGGCGGTGATGTGCAGTTCGCCCCGCTTGATCTGTTCGTAGATCTGTTCCCGCTTCTGGCCGCGCATCTCCCGCTGGTCGGGCGAGAGCTTGGCCTCGAACTCCTCGTGGGCGCGCTCGGCCTCGGCTTCGCTCATGACGCCGCCGTCGTCCCGGGGCGCCGGGATGTAGGTCTCCGGTTCCGGCGCCACCGGCTGCGGCGCCCGGGCAACCGGCTCGGCGGGCACGGCCGGCGCCGGAGCGGCGGGGGGAGGCGACAACAGGGTGCCGGTGGCGGCAGCGGCGGCAGCGGCAGCGCGCGGCGGCCGGCCACGCCGGCGTTCCGGAGCGCCTTCGGGCGCCGGCGGCACCGAGTCCGACACCCGAACGGTACGGGCCGGGCCGGCAACCGCCTCCGGTTCCGGCGGCAGGTTGGGCGGCGGCAGCGTCTCTTCGGCCACGGCCATCGGTTCGGGAGAACCGGTGTCGATGTCGGGCGCCGGTTCGATGGCTACCACCTTGCGCGGTCTGCCGGGCCTGCGGCCGGGTTTTTTGGGTGTTTCACTCATTTCCTATCCTTTCGTACCGTTCTTTTTCAGGTCGCGCCGCAAGGGCTTGTCGGATCCTCCCCCCAAGGCGGTCGTCATCATTGTCATTCCGTATCCGTACCAGTTTCCCGCCGAGCGACGCCAGCCAACCGGGCGTCAGCAGGTCCCGCAGCCGCGCCTCCCGCCGGCGCAGATCCTCCGCGCTCCAGCCCCGGCGTGCCGCCCGGGCCAGACGGATGGCGTCGGTAGCCTCGACGACGAGGATCGCATCGCAGCGCCGGTCCAGCCCGGCGGCGTTGAGCAGGGCCGCCTCGATCACCACCGGCCGGCCGCCCCGCGCCGCAATCGCCCGGTCCACCTCCGCCGTCACCAACGGGTGCACGACGGACTCGAGCCAGGCCAGTTCGGCCGGGTCGGCGAACACCACCGCCGCGATCCGCCGCCGAATGGCGCCCGGGTCGTCGCCGGTGCCGCCCAGATCGCCAAACCGCCGGCGCAGGCGGGCCGAGACCTCGGGCCGCGCCAGGACGGCGTGGCCGATATCGTCCGCCGACAAAAGAACCCCGGAAACACCCGTCACCTCCCCCGTGGCCAGCAGCCTGGCCGCCAGGGATTTTCCGGCGCACGGCAAACCGGTGATCCCGACGATGGGCGCGTTCACTTGGCCTCCAGCCAGTTGTCGCCGACGCCGATGTCGACGCGGATGGGCACCGCCAGGGTCAGTGCCCCTTCCATGCAACGGCGGACGGCTTCCTGCAGGGCCGGCAATTCCTCCGGCGGCCCTTCCAGCAGCAGTTCGTCGTGGATCTGCAACAGCAGTCGCGAGCGGAAGTTTTCCCGGCGCAGGACGTCGGCCAAAGCCACCATCGCCGATTTGATCAGATCGGCGGCGCTGCCCTGGATGATGGTGTTGACCGCCTCGCGCTCGGCCCGGGCCCGGCGCATGCGGTTGGAGGAGCGGATGTCGGGGATCTCCCGGCGAAACCCGAGGATGGTTTCCACATAGTCCGTATCCGCCGCCGCCGCCAGCACCTCGGCCATCCACTGCCGCACCCGGGGAAACTGGGCGAAATAGTCGTCGATGAACCGCTGCGCCTGACCCCGGGTCATCCCGGTGACCGCCGACAGGCCGTGGGCGCTCTGGCCGTAGAGGATGCCGAAGTTCACCGCCTTGGCTGCCGAGCGCTGTTCCCGGGTCACCTCCTCCGGCGGGATGCCGTTCACCGCCGCCGCCACCACCCGGTGGATATCCTGGTTGTCGGCAAAAGCCCGGGCGAGGGTCTTGTCACCGGAGAAGGCGGCGAGAATGCGCAGTTCCACCTGGGAGTAATCCGCCGCCAGCATCTTCCAGCCGGCCTCGGGGATGAAGGCGGCACGGATGGCCCGGCCGCGCTCGGTGCGGATGGGAATATTCTGCAGGTTCGGGTTGGACGACGCGAGCCGGCCGGTGGCGGTCCGCACCTGGGAGTAGCTGGTATGGAGCCGGCCGGTGGCCGGATTCACCATCTTCGGCAAGGCGTCCAGATAGGTGTTCTTGAGTTTGGCGTACATCCGGTATTCGAGCAGCCGATCGGCTATCTCGGCGTTGTGGAGCTGGGCCAATTCCTGCAACACCGCCTCGTCGGTCGAGGCGCCGGTCTGGGTCTTCCGGATGACGGGCAGGCCCATTTCCTCGAACAGCACCACGGCCAGTTGTTTCGGGCTGCCGATGTTGAAGGGATGGCCGGCCAGATCGCAGATCTCCCGGGTCAGGGTCTCCAGCAGTTCGCCGGTTTCCCGGCTCTCCGCCGCCAGCAGATCGGCATCGAGCCGGATGCCCGTGAACTGCATGTCGGTGAGCACCTCGGACAGGGGCATCTCCACCTTGTCGAAGAGGTCGCGGGCGCCCCGCTCGTCCAGCCGCGGCGACAGCGTCCGGTACAGGCGGTAGGTGATGTCGGCGTCGGCCGACCCGTAGTCGCAGCAGTCCGGCAGTGGCACCTGATCCATGGTGGATTGGTTCTTGCCGCTGCCGATGAGGTTCTGGATCGGCGTCATCTCCACGTCGAAATAGCGCCGGGCGAGGGTTTTCAGCCCGTGCTCGACCAGATGCCCGTCCAGGATGGCCGACGCGATGAGGGAATCGAACGCGGCGCCCGCCAGGGTGATGCCCACCCGGCGCAGCACCAGTTCGTCGAACCGCAGGCTATGGCCGGTCTTCGCCACCTTCGGGTCTTCCAGTATGGGCCGGAGCCGATCCAGGCAGGAGGCCGGCAGCACGCCGCACCCGGCCGGAGCGCGGAACGGCAGGTAAAACCCTGTCCGCTCCCGCCAGGAAAAACAAAGGCCCACCAGATCGTCCGTCATCGGGTCCAGCCCGGTGGTCTCGGTATCCAACGCGAAGAAGGGCTGCCGGGAAAACTCCGCGAAGAAAGCCTCGAAATCCGGCAGCGTGGCGATCAGGCGGTAGTCCACCTCCTCCTTCACCGGAGGGATGGCCGCCTCGCCCGTGGCCGACGCGTTCAGCCGCGACAGGAGGGAGCGGAAATTGAGCCGGGTAATGAGCTCCCGAAGGGCGGAATAGTCCGGCGGGCGTGGCCGGGCCTCCTCGAGGTCAAAATCGATGGGGACGTC
>JAJBSZ010000166.1 GCA_020861125.1 Planctomycetota bacterium
ACCAGAAGACAAACCGTCCCCGGCGCATGGTGTCCCGGCGCATCCGCAGGGAAAACTGCCGTTCGCCCGCACTGGGGTTGGGCACGCTGACCCGCTTCGACAGCCGGTGCGAGGTGCCGGTGCCGCCGACCGCCGCCGGACGGCTCAGGCCGACCGAATCGTCGGCCTCGGCGGTATGGAAACGTTCGAGGCGATCCGCCAGGTCTTCCGGATCGGACGGCCGCCGGGACGGATCCACCTCCAGCATGTCGTGGATGCGCCGCTGGTATTTGCGGCAATTCGCAGCCTCCGGTTTGCGGTAAAACCACGGCACCGGCGCGGCGCGGCGGGGGGCCAGCACCGCCGCGCCGTCCCGCCCCGGAAACGGCGGCACGCCGAAGGAGATGTGGTAAAAGGTAGCGCCCAGATTATACATGTCGGTATGGGCGTCCACCCGGTCCGGCCGCTCCAGTTGCTCGGGGGCGGCGTACTCGGGGCCGCAGCGCACAAACCCCGGAAGATTCTGGTCGCCGGCCCGGCGCAGGCCGGCTACCCGGGGCACGCCCAGATTCGCCAGCTTGATCTGGCCGCCGCCGTCCATCAGCAGGTTGCCGGGATTAATGTCGCCGTGGTACACCGCCACGGCCCACGCATGCTTGAGGGCGGAGGTGGTCTGCCGGAGGTACCCGAGGAGCTGGGTCTCCGAATACACCCGGCCGGCCCGGATGCGATCGGTCATGGAACCGCCGGAGAGGTATTCGTGGGAAAAATAGAAAAAGCCGTTGGATTCCCCGGCGTCGAAGCCCTGGACGATGTGCGGGTGGTGGAACCGCGACACCGCCTGAGCCTCGGCGATATAAGCGCGGACAAACACCGGGTCCGACGCCAGGCGGGGATGGAGAATCTTCAGGGCCACCTCCCGGTCCATGGTGAGTTGCCGGGCGTGGTAGACGGTGGCGACGTTGCCGGTGCCGATGATGTTGATGATCTCGTAACCGGCGATGAGCCGCCGCCGCCGGCGCTCCTCCAAGAGCAGGGACTCGAGATCATGCTCCGACAGGTAGCCGAGTTCCTGAGCCACCAGGCCGAAACTGGTACGGCCCTCGCCGCCGGCGTTCTCCATCACCATCCGGGTCTTGGTGTCGGTCACCTGCAAGGGCGTCATCAGGCCCATGTCGATGGCGACGTGGCCGAGGCGTTCGTCGAGGTGAGGCAGCAGGTTGGTATCCATGCCGGCGACGTCTTCCGGCCCCCGGCCACCGTCCGAAATCTCCGCCATCGTGCTTATTCCTCCTCGGCCTTCAGCCACTGGTGGAGAAGTTCCCGGTGTCGCCGGCCGCGGGCGGCGGCGGCGATCCGGCGACGGTCGGGTCCTTCGGGCGTCAGGGCGATCGCCAGGTATTCCCGGCCGGCGCCGGCGCCCAGAAGCTCCGGCCATTCGATGGCCGTCACCGCCGCCGGGTCCGCCAGCAGGTCGTCCAGGCCCAACCCTGCCAGCGCCTCCGGCTCCTCCAGGCGGTAGAGATCGAGGTGGTTGAGGACCAGACGGCCGGGGTATTCGGCATGGATGGTGAAGGTCGGGCTGGTGACCGGCACGGCCGGATCCACCCCGAGACCGGTGGCGAGTCCCTGGATGAAACAGGTCTTGCCCGATCCGAGGTCGCCCGACAGCAGCAGGAGCTCCCCGCCCCGGCACAGTTGGCCGAGGCGGTCGGCCAGGGCGCGGGTAGCCGCCGGTGACGGCGATGCCCGCTCCGCCGCATTCTCGTGGTCCACCCCGTCCGTCACCATGTGTGTTCGTACCCTTCCGCCGCCAGGGGCTGCTCGCCGCCCTCGTGCCGCAACCGGATGCCGGCCTCCGCCGTCAGTTCCCCGATGCGGCGGAAGGGCGCCAGGTCCCGGAACGCTGCCTGGCCGGCTGGTGTGGTGAGAAATCCCGTAAAGGCGGTCCACACCGCCGGCGCCAGGGTGACCAGCACCTCGAAATCCTCGCCGTCCGTCAGGGCATGGGCCAGTGCCGTCCGGCCCGAGGCCGCCGACGCCTCCCGCGCCGCCGGGTCGATCGGCACGGCGGCGGCGTCGACAAGGGCGCCGACGCCGCTCTCCCGACACAGCCGCGCCAGATCCAGGGCCAGGCCGTCCGAAAGGTCCATCATCGCCGACGGCCGGGGCATGTCGGGCAGGGAGCGGCAAAACTCCATGAGCCGCTCGACCTCGCGCACCCGCGGCACCGGCCGCAGGTGGCGGCCGAGGAGGGACCCGCCGAGAGTTCCCGTCACCACCAGGACATCGCCGGAATTGCCGCCGGCCCGCCGTCCGAAAGGTCCATCATCGCCGACGGCCGGGGCATGTCGGGCAGGGAGCGGCAAAACTCCATGAGCCGCTCGACCTCGCGCACCCGCGGCACCGGCCGCAGGTGGCGGCCGAGGAGGGACCCGCCGAGAGTTCCCGTCACCACCAGGACATCGCCGGAATTGCCGCCGGCCCGCAGCACCGGCCCACCCGGCATGGGTTCGCCGATCACCGTGACGGAGATCACCGTGGTCGCCGCCGCCACCGTGTCGCCGCCGACAACGAGGACGCCGAATTCCCGTGCCGCCGCCGCCAGGCCGTCGGCAAAGGCCGTCGCCCAGCCGTCGCCCGCACCGCGGCGGAGGCACAAGGAAACCAGGGCCCAGCGCGGACGGCAGGCGGAAGCGGCCAGGTCGGACGCGGCCGCACCCAATGCCTTGCGGGCGACGGCGGCGGGCGGGGTGTCCGGGAGGAAATGGCTCCCTTCGGCGAAGGCGTCCACCGAAACGGCCAGGGACGGCGACGCCGCCACCAGATGGGCGCAGTCGTCCGGACCGCAGCCGGCGAGTACCGACGGATCGGCGGTGGCGAAGCGATGGCGCAGGGATTCGACGAGGGCGTTTTCGTGCATGGAGTACCGCCGGACGGGTCAGTAGGGATACAGCCCCGACCGGCGCATAATGAAGCGGTAGCCGGCCATGGCCGCGTCTTTCGGCTGGGTGGATTCGCCGGTGACGTCGACGGTGATCCAGCCGTCGTACCTGACCTCCAGCAACGCCTTGGCCACCGCTTCGAAATCCACCGCGCCCCGACCGAACTGCGGCGCGCTGCCGGGGCGGGAACTGGTCATCTCCGCCCGGCGCTTGGAACCGGAGACGTCGCGGAAACGGACGCTCCGCAGCCGGCTCTGATGGGTCTTGATCACCTTGGCCGGATCCATGCCGGCCAGAGCCAGCTCGGCCGTATCCACCGCCAGACTCACCACCTCGGGGTTGGTGATGGCCAGGAGCCGCTTGAGGTCCTTGTCGCTGTCGCCGAAGTGCTTGGCGCGGGGCATGAAGCACAGGGAGATGCCGAAGTCCTGGCAGCGGCAGCCGATCTCCTCGACGATGGCGCCGACGGTCAGCCAGTCGTCGTCCGACACCGGCCCGCTCAGCGGGTCCGATTGGCAGATGATCAGGTTGCCCCGGCCGGTGGAGCCGGCGAACCGGGCGGAATTTGCCGCCTTTTCCACCTGTTCGTCCGCCTTCTCCTTGTCGAGAAGATCGATCCGCTGCAGGAGGCCGGACAGCTTGAGGCCGGTGGTGTCGAGAATCTCCTCGAAGACATGCAGCCGGTCCTCGAACCGGCGCACCACCTCCGAGGGAAATTCCAACCCGTCGTAGCCGCAGTCGGCCACATCGGTGATGGCCTGGATGGTACCGTCGTTCCCCCACGGGGCGGCGTAACAGGAGAGGCGAATTTCTGCCACAGGGGTCCTTTCGCAATGTGGTCCGGAATAGTCGGTGACCGGACCCGTTCGCCCTTTGCTGCACGGAAAACTCGAAGTCGCCCGCGACCCGGGGCGCACCGCCCCTGGCGGGAGGGGGTCAGGCGTCAGTCGAGGTGGGGCGGATGCTGGCGGCACCAGGCCACCTGTTCCTCCCGACCGGGACAGGAGTAGCCGAACACCGGACAGCCACCGGGCGTCTCCGGCGACAGCGGCGGCCGGTTGCGGATACAGTGGCCGTACGGACAGGGAAGGCCCTGCGCCTCGTACTCGGGATTGGCCGAAGCGTCGAAGGACCAGCCCCGCATGCCGAGAAACGCGTCGATCCGGTCCGGGGTATTTAGGCACTCGCCGTTTTCATCCCGTGGGTCGTCGCCGGCAAGGACATCGCAGGCTTCGTAAAAATCCAGGATATCCTGATTCTCGCGATCGCCCGAGAGTTCCACGAAACGTTCGAGATCCTCGGCCGCCATGTCGAACTGACCCGCCCGCGCAAACAGCCAGCCACGGACGAACAGCGCCTGGGGCTCGTCCGGGTCGAGGGCCAGCGCCTCGGCGACGTGCCGCAGGGTATCCTCGGGATGTCCGTGGTAACGGGAGATTTCGGCCAGCATGCTGTGGCCCATGGCGTCTTCCGGATCCAACTGCAGCACCGTCTCGAAATCGTTCCTGGCCTTCTCGTCCAGACCGAGGTTGAGATAGGCCAGCCCGCGGTTGCCGTACGCGCCGATCATGTCCGGCGACAGTGCCACCAGTTCTGAAAAGGCATCCACCGCTTCGAAGAACCGGCGCTCCTCCAGCAAGGACAACGCCGCCGCAAACCGGGGATTTTCCATCGCGTCCATAAATAATTCCAGGCCATACAAAAAGATTCGGCACGAAGCCAGCAGCCAGCTTCGCGCCGTCCCACCATATGGTCATATCGATACGACGCGGCCGTCTCCGACACCACCGCCGTCAAATGGGTCACATCGTAGCCTTCCAGTATCGCCGTCCCGGCGGTGGATGTCAACACCAGACCCCGCCGCCGACAGAACTGGTCTCAGTCCGCCAGAACCACCGCTGCCACGCCGCCCTCGTGGTAGTTGATGGTGAAGCGCACCAGGGCGCGCCGTTCGGGGGTGATGCTGAGGCAGGCGCCGATGGCGTCCACTTCGCCCGCCAGGAGGGAAGGCAGGAGTTCGCTGAATTCCATGGACCGGACTTCCAGCTCCCGGCCGATGGTTTGGGCGATGCGATCCATCAGCTCGATGTCCATGCCGACCACCCTGCCGGCATCGTTGCGGTACACGAACGGCGCCGAGACCGGGCTGACACCGAACCGGAGCACTGCCGCACCGTCCGAGGCGGGCGGCCGGGGCGGCGACGGCGGGGGCGGGCGCTCCTCCGTGTCGGCGCCGGCCAGCCATTTCCGTTCCAGTTCCGCCACCGACCCGTCGGCGATAAGCGCCATCAGGGCGTCGTTGACCGCCCGGAAGGTGGCTTCATCGTCGTTGCGGAGGGCAAAGCCGTAGATATCGTCCATGAAGGTAGCGTCGAGCCGGCGCAGGCGGGGGTTGTTCGCCACCAGATAATTGGCCACCGGTTCGTCTTCGACGAAGGCGTCGATCTCCCCGTTCAGAAGCGCCTGGATCTGCGATTCGCTGTCGTCGAAATACACGAAGTGGGTGAAATCGAGGAAACGGTTGGCCGCCATGTCCAGCATGGTGCCGGCGAGCACGCCGATACGCTTGCCGTTGAGATCGGTCAGGGTCTCGATCCCACCGGACGCGGCCCGTTCCGCCTCGGCCGCTCCGGCACCGCCGGCGACCCCCAAAAACAGGCCCAGCAGGAAGACCAGCGGCAGCAAGGAGCCGCCGGTAGGCGTGGCACGGCGCGGATGGTTGATCATGACGATGGTCCTCGCGGTCTCTCCCACCCCCAGCCCGTGACGAATTTCTGGCGAAAAACCGCCGGCCGGTATCCGCGGCCGCCAGAATCCATGATGGCCAACCACCAGTCCCACAGCAAGGGAAATCCGCTTGCCGCAGCCGTTCGCCCCGAAAACGGACGGAGACGGCATGGAACGGAGACGGAGGCGAATGGGAAAAGGCGAATGGGAAAAGGGTAACGGGTACGGAGGGGAACGGGCGGGTACCGGCGGGCCCGCCGCCCTCCACCCTTCCGGCCGTAAGATGG
>JAJBSZ010000228.1 GCA_020861125.1 Planctomycetota bacterium
GTCGTGGTCCGCCAGGAGGTTGCGGAGGTGGGCACCAAAGAGATCGGACCAGGCTGCCATAGGGTTCAGGCCTTTTCCACCAGCGGTCCGCCGTCGGCAAGGATGCCGCCTTCCGGCAGATACTTGATGAGCAATACGGTGTTGCCCTTTTCATTGTACACGATATCGTCCACCAGACGCTGGATCAAGTATACCCCATAGCCGCCGGGCCGTTTGCCCGCATCGATGCGGTCCTGCATGGTTTTCATGGGATCGGCGGTGGGATCGGGAATGCTTTTCGGGGCGAAGCCGTCGCCCTCGTCTTCGACCTTGATCACCACCCGGTCGTCGAAAATGCAGTAGCTGATATGCACCTGTTTGTCGGGATCGAAACGGTTGCCCCATTCCACCGCATTCCGTCCCACTTCCTCCACCGCCATTTTCAGATCCTCGCAGATGGTTGCTGGCAACCGGCTGGCGAAGAGGGCGTCGGAAAAGCGTTGCAGGCGACGGAACTGTTCCAACTCGGAAGAGGCGGTGAGTTCAATCCAGCCGGTGATGGGGCTGGAGGCGACGATGGTGTCGGTCGGACCCGAACCATCCCGGACGATGGAATTTTCGATGGCGTGGACGAGTTCCTCCCGGCTGAACGGCTTGGGGAGGAAATCGCAGGCGCCCTTGTTCAGGCAGTGGAGAACGAACTTTGCTTCGCGGTCCATACCGTAGACGATGACCCGGGGTGACGGATCCCGGACGGTGAGCATGGCATCGAATTCCTCGAGGGAGGTGCCTTCCACCGTGTCGGCGGAGTAGATGATCAGGTCGCAGGCGGCGCCGTTGGTGAGCATGGTGATGGCCGCGGCGGTGGAATCCACCGGCAGGGCCAGATACCCCGAGTCGGCGATGGCCGAGCGCATGGCCTCCCGTTCGTCGGCGTTTTTCTCGACAATGAAAATTAGCGTGGTGCCTGTCGTCGGCTGTCTGTCGTCCATCGTTCATCCTTGATCCGACATGAAACCGCCTTGGCCGTAGTGCGCCGGACGGGGCAACCCATGGCGGGCGCAGCCGATGCCTCAGCCACAGGAGTTGCCGAAACCGTTCCGACGGTATCGGACGTGGATCGGCACACCGTTCACTTGTGAATAATACCCGGAGCATCCGCGTTTGGCAATGCGGGAGATCGGTAAAAAAAATCCGGCGCCGATCGGGGGCCGAATTTCGGCAAGACAATAGCGGTGGCGGTGCCGCTGAACGATGCGGCCCAGGGAGGTGTTACAACCCGGTCCAGGAAATGGACGGCGGGGTGGGACTGCTGGGCGTATCACATTCAACGGAGACTGTATAGCTGATATTCGGTTCCAGACCATGGACCTGCACGTTGCCCTTCTGGCCGAGCCAAAAGGCGAATTCACCGGTTTTGCGGCTGACGTTGGGGACGCCCAGGATGGCAAAATCGCTGGCAAAGCCGTTGTTGGTCAACAGTTCCTTGGGTTCGGCGAAGAGGTAGCCGTTGAGGGATGCCGGGGTGGAGAGCGGGGTATTGGGTGAGGTATGGGTGGCAGCGCAGCCGGCGCCGACATCCCGGGCAAAGGCGTCGGCCAGATAGCGGGGAATGAGCCCCAGGGTTTCCACCTGGCCGCTGGCCGGATTGCCGTAAAACAAATTCCGAAAGTTGTCGCAAAACCCCACCATGCCGGTATTGGTATTGACCGGGTTCTGCCCCATGCGGCCGACCTGAAAGGTCACCTGGGCGGCGGAAATCGCTTTGAGTTGACTGATGGCCGACGCTTCGTTGGCCGAAATCCGCGAACGCAGCAGATTGGGAATGGAGATTGCGCCGATGATGGCGATGACAGCCACCACGATCATCAGTTCGGTCAGGGTAAACCCTCGTTTATTTTTCGAGGTTGCGTTCACGGCCATGGCCTGCCTTCCCCAAAGCTGGTGATCCGATTTCCCAGTCGCACTGTCGGTGGTTGGTGCAGGAACGCGTTACATGCTTTGCCAGGCATCATACCCGGAACCGCTAAGAGGCGTCGGGTTGGAATCGCGGGCGTCGTAACAGTCCACCCCCTTGGCCAGCCCCAAGGAATACACGGTACCTTCGACACCGACCCAGAACATGTTGCTGCCGGTGGAACCGGCCAGGGTTGGCGCGCCGACATGGGCGAAGCCGCCGTTCCAATGGGCAGAATTGGAGCCGGTGATCTCGACGGGATCGTCAAACTTATACCCCTGGTAGGATGTGTTGTCACCGATGGGAGTCGGATCGGCATTGGTTGCGACGATATAGATGTAGGCGTCGGCATGGGCTTTGCTGATCAGGGCCAGATTGGTGTCCGTATCGCCGTTCCCGTCCGCTGCCGGATTGCCGTAAAACAGGTTGGGATACACAGTGCAATAGCCAGTCGGCGACGAGTTGTAACTATTATTGGCTGCGTATCGACCATGCCGGCCGACCTGGAAGGTCACTTGGGCATTACAGTAGTTTTTCAGGGCGGAAATGGCAGCCGCTTCGTTGGCCCTTATGCGGCTCTGCATGAGGTTGGGAATCGCGATGGCCGCAATGATGGAAATGATAGCGATGACGATCATCAATTCAATAAGGGTAAACCCTTTCTTGGCTTTCATAGTTTTACCTCCCGCACCTCTCGGCTCCACGAAACACAGTGGATTTAGGTGAAAAAGGGGTGGCCCAAAGGACCACCCCGTAGTGCAAACCAGTCCTGAAGTGCGCAGGATTAGAGGCTGTACCAGCTGCCGTAGCCGGCACTATCCAGCGGGGTGGTCTCGCCCGACACGTCAGAGGCCGTCTTGCCTTTGACGAGACCGAGCGTGTACACCGTTCCTTCAGTACCAACCCAGAACATCGAGTTGCCGGTAGAGCCGGAAAGGGAGGGGGCGCAGAGCTGCGAGAAGGCACCATCCCACGCACCCGCTTGCGCCATTTCGACAGGGTCACCAAACAGGTACCCCTGGTACGCAGCCTGATCCCCGGCTTCGGTCGGATTGCCATCATTGACATTGGGGTATTCAACGATCCAGGCGTCGGCATGGGCCTTGCTGATCAGGGCGAGATTGGAGTCTTCATCGCCGTTGCCGTCTGCCGCCGGGTTGCCATAGAACAGGTTGGGATATTCAACACAATAGCCGGTGGCGCTGCCGTTGTAGCTGGTGTTCGCGGCGTACCGGCCCTGGCGGCCGACCTGGAAGGTCACCTGCGCATTGCAGTAGTTCTTGAGGGCCGAAATCGCGGCAGCCTCGTTGGCGCGGATGCGGCTCTGCATCAGGTTGGGAATGGCGATGGCGGCGATGATCGAAATGATGGCGATGACGATCATCAGCTCAATCAGGGTGAAACCTTTTCTCATCTTCTTCATGATTCTCTCCTCAAAAGAGTGCGGAACATCCGCGTCCAAAAACACCTCAAATATCTTGTACTACCTCTTGCGTTCCTGACACAATAAAAAGCAATGGGCTTGCCACAAAATGGTTGAATAGGCTCAAAAAAACTCGGCGGCAAGGCCAGAAAACTTTCAAACAGTTGACAGCAATGGGTATACAACGTTTACAATGTTTCTTGGGCTTATCCTGAAATGTGCCAGCCCTTCGGCAACAACCCATATTGTTACCGTCAGGTGCCATACGGAGAACAAATTTTGTCAAGCGCCTGTTTTTTGTCGCCTCCCAGCCGAATATGAATACCAGCCAAAGCCGGCAGGGTGAAAAATATCCAAAAGGAACCAAAAGCGACAGGCGCCTTTCCATTACGGTAACCCCAGCCGCCGTGGCAAGCGGGCCGGTTTCCGAACCGGTTCTCGAAGAAGATGAGGATTGGAGATAATATGTATCTGATCTTCTCTCAGGGAGACCCATAGTACTAAAAGGAGGAGATACGGAGAGGAGAAGGATTTCATGCCTTTCATAATGTTTCGGGTCTGAACCAACCGGCCTGAAAATGGAATTACCACGCCTGTGCCAGAGAATATCCGACCCACACATATCGTTATGAAATATATCCAGTTACACAGTCATCATCGCATCTTGGGTCCTTCTGGAAGCCCGTTGGGCCTGGGTGGTATACAATTTGCTCTACTCACAGATACCGCCCCGTACCTTACAGGGCCATGCCCTCTCGCTGCCCTTCTACCCTATCGACCAGATCCCGGGGTGATCTGGATCCGACCGTTTGGGAGACCACCTCTATGCCTGCCATCCGTATCGACCATTCGGTGCTACAATCGTTTTTGACAGATATTTTCCGCCATACCGGCATGCCGGAACGGGACGCCGCCTTCTGCGCCTGGGCCACAGTGCAGAGCAACCTCTGGGGTATCGACTCCCACGGGGTGCTCCGGATACCCGATTATGAAATGCGGTTGCGCCAGCGGGTGGTCAATCCGACGCCCACCATTGTCAACCGCCTGCCGGAAGAGATGGTGGTCGGCCATCTCGACGCTGACCGCGCCATGGGGTATGTCGCCGGCCGGGCCGGCATGGATCTGGCTATCGCCAAGGCCCGCCGGCACGGCCTGTCCCTGGTTATCGTCAGCAATTCCAACCATAACGGCGCCGCCGGTATCTACAGCCGCATGGCGGCGGAACAGGGCTTCCTCGGTCTCGCCACCACCAACGTCCGGCCAAATATCGCCATGAAGGGAGCCACAGCCCCCGCCACCGGCAACAATCCCGTATCCCTGGCTGCGCCCCTGCCCGATCATTCGCCGTTTTGCATCGACGTGTCCATGTCGATGGTGGCCCAAGGCAAGCTTATTTTGGCGGCAAAAAAAGGCGTGCCCATCCCCACCGGCTGGGCGACGGACCGCAACGGTGTCGATACCACCGACCCCCGGGAAGGACTGGCGGGCATCCTGTTGCCCATCGGCGATCACAAGGGATTCGGTTTATCCCTATTTATCGATTTGATCACCGGCGTCCTCGGCGGCGGGGATTTCCTCGGCCACATCAACAGTATGTACTCCTCCCCCGACCTGCCGTCGAACCTTTCCCATCTCTACGCCGTTCTCAATCCCGACCTGTTTATGGAACGGGACGTATTCATGCGCCGATTGGCAGAGTGGCGCGACATGATCAAAGCCACGCCGGTCCGGGACGGGCAGCCGGCCCAGCATATTCCGGGCGAGCCGGAGGTCGCATCCGAAGCCCGGCGCCGCCGCGAGGGCATTCCGGTGCCGGACGAATTGTGGAAAGACCTGGAGGCCATCGCCGGCCACTATGCGCTGGCCATGCCGCCGCGGCTGGAATCCGACCCGGCCGCCGGGTAATTTTTCCGTTGCGTTAATAATTCCCGGGAACTATCCTGAATGTTCACGGGCCCGTACACCATTGCCCTTACAGGGCGCATTCCCCAGGGAGTTGAACAGCATGAGCAAAATTAAGGACGATCTGCGCAGCGGCAAAAGTGTCATCGGCACCATGATCACCTTGGTCGACAGCCCCGACATCATCCAGATCTGCAAGGTCATCGGTTTCGATCTGGTGGTCATCGACTGCGAGCACGGCTACTTCGACTACAAGGCCATCGCCGCCATGATCGGCATGGGCAAGGTCATCGGCCTGCCGGTGCTCGTCCGCATTCCGGAAGCCCGTCGGGAAGTTATCCTCAAGTACATGGAAATGGGGTCGGCCGGATTCCTGCTCCCCAACTGCGAGACGCCGGAACAGGCCAAAACCATGGTGGACTGCGCCACCTACGCCCCCAAGGGCAACCGCGGCGTCTCCATGCTCCGCGCCCACTGCGGCTACAACAAGCCGGCCAGCGCCGTCGAGTACATGCAGTGCGCCAACGACGACGTCCTCCTCATGTGCCAGATCGAGTCGCCGGTCGGGGTGAAAAACATCGATGCCATCCTGGACATCGACGGCATCGACGCCGCCTTCATCGGCCCGAACGATCTCTCCCAGAGCTATGG
>JAJBSZ010000380.1:0-3420 GCA_020861125.1 Planctomycetota bacterium
GGACGATGATCTTCACCGTTCCCAGGGAGAGGAAGCCGATGTTTTCGCCGCCCGGTCCGCGCAGGAAGCCTACGGACGTGGCGCCCACCGTCAGGGAAAGGAAAATGGTGACGATGTTCATCAGCGCATTCTGGGTGGTGTCGCTCAGCCGTTCGACCACGCCGCACTCGCGGAACAGGTTGCCCAGCATCAGGCAGCCGATGAGGGGAGCAACCGAAGGCAGGACCAGCACGATGAAAATGGTTACGGCGACGGGGAAGATGATCTTCGTGGTTTTCGACACCTGCCGTTCCTGGGTCATCACCACCTTGCGCTCGGTCTCGGTGGTCAGCGCCCGCATGATGGGCGGCTGGATGAGGGGAATCAGCGCCATATAGGAGTACGCGGCGATGGCAATGGGACCCAACAGGTGCGGCGCCAGCTTGGCGGTGAGGAAGATCGCCGTCGGGCCGTCAGCCCCGCCGATGATCCCGATGGAGGCCGCTTCCCGCGGCATGAAGCCGAGGATGATGGCGAGGATGAACGCGCAGTAGACGCCCATCTGTGCCGCCGCGCCCAGAATCATGGACGAAGGACGGGACATCATCGGGCCGAAGTCGGTCATCGCGCCCACGCCCATGAAGATGAGGCAAGGGTAGATGCCCAGCTTGACGCCGATGTAGAGGATGTCCAGCAGGCCGCCGTTGTGCAGGATGTTCATGAAATCGATGCTTTTGGGGTCACCCTGGAACAGACCCAGATCCATCATGCCGTTGTTGGGCAGGTTGGACAGGAGCATGCCGAAGGCGATGCCGACCAGCAGCAGCGGCTCAAACTTTTTGACGATGGCCAGGTACAACAAGACGCAGGCGATAAGGATCATCACCGGTGTTTCCCAATGCTGGAACAGGCCGACGAAACCGGACTCATTCCAGAGTTTGTACATGACGTTGGTTATGTCCATGCGTGTCTCTCCCTTACGCCAGGGTCACGAGAGGCGCGCCCGTATCCACAGTGGAGCCCTTGGAGACCAGAACCTGCGCCACCTTGCCGTCGCGCGGGGCCGGAATGTCGTTTTCCATCTTCATGGCTTCGAGCACGACCAGCACCTGGCCGGCCTTGACCGTATCGCCCACGTTGACTTTGACGTTCAGCACCGTCCCGGGCATCGGGGCGGTAATGGCGTCGCCGGTAACGGCGGCGGCGGCGGGAGCAGCCGGAGCCGCGACCGCCACCGGGGCGGCGACGGGCGCGGCCACCGGGGCGGCAACCTGAACGTCGGCGACGTTGACCAGAATGGCTTCGCCGCGTTCGACCTCGACTTCATATACCTTACCCTTGAGGGTCACATTATATTTCATAATCGTCAGCTCCTATTTCTTCTCGCGAATGGAGAGAAAACGCAACTCGTTGAGGGGCGCCTTGAGTTCATCCGCCACGATGGCCATGATCAGCGCGGCGCTGGTGTCGTCCACGTCGTGCAGCTTGATCTCCCCCACGGAACCGGTGGCCGGCACCATGTTGGCCGGTATCGCCGGAACAGCGGGCGCGGCGGCGGCTGCCGGAGCGGCGGCAACCGCTCCCGCCCGAGAACTATCCAGCTGAGCCAGGACATTGCGCAGGATGACGATCACCGCCATCAACATGATCAGCACGAAAAACACTATGGAAAACCCAAGGATGGACGTCCCGAAGGCGGCGGGAAGGCTCAAATAATCGAGATTCATCGTTAGTCCACCTTTTCAATGGAATACTTGACTTTATTCTCTTCCTTCTTGGCCCGGTTTTCGAAGAACTTTTCCGCAATCTGCGGGAAGACGATGTAACTAAGAACGTCGTCGACATCGCGGGCCAGAGGACCGGCGTCCTTCTTGCCCTGTTCCATTCCCGGCGCCAGCGTATCGGCGAAGCGGCCGGTGAGGGGCTTTTCATCGCCAAGCACCCGCTTGATGAGCTCTTCGGAAATTTCTCCCGGGGGATGGCCGTATTCGCCCCGGATATAGGCCTGAATCTCTTTGGAGACGTTTTTATACCGTTCGCCCTGCAGAACATTGTTGGCAGCCTGGACGCCGACCATCTGGCTCATCGGGGTCACGAGGGGCGGGTAGCCCATGTCCTTGCGCACCTTCGGCGTTTCCTCGAGAACGGCGCCGAACTTGTCCAGCGCGTTCTGGGCCTTGAGCTGCGAGACGAGGTTGGACAACATGCCGCCCGGAATCTGGTAGTTCAGGGCGTCGGCATCGGTGCTCATGACCAGCGGATTCAGCAGGCCTTCCTCCAGGACCTGATCGCGATACGGCTTGAAGAAGTCGTTGATGCGTTTCAGCACATCCATCTTCAGATCGACCTGGTAGCCCAACTGTTTCAGGGCATAGGCCATGGTTTCGGTCGCCGGCTGGGAGGTGCCGCCCGAGAAGCAGGAGATGGCGGTATCGATGACGTCGGCGCCGGCTTCGACCGATTTCAGCAGGGTCATGAAGGCGAGGCCGGTGGTGCAGTGAGTGTGAATATGGAGCTGGAGCTTGCTGTGTTCCTTGATACTCTTCACCAGCTCGAACGCCTCCATGGGGCTGAGCACGCCGGCCATGTCCTTGATGCACAGGGCGGTGGCTCCCATGCTCTCGATTTCCTTGATCTGCTTGAGATAGGCGTCGAGGTTGTGGACGGGACTGGTGGTGTAGGAAATCGCCACCTGGGCGACGGCGCCTTTTTTCACCACTTCATCGACCGAGACCTCGAGGTTCCGCAGATCGTTCAGGGCGTCGAAGATACGGATAACGTCGATGCCGTTGTCGATGGAACGGTCGACAAAGGTGCGGACCACGTCGTCCGGATAGTGCTTGTAGCCGAGCAGGTTCTGTCCGCGCAGGAGCATCTGCAGCTTGGTCTTTTTGCAGACGGCCTTGATGCGGCGGAGGCGTTCCCAGGGGTCTTCATCCAGAAAGCGGAGGGCGGAGTCGAAAGTGGCGCCGCCCCAGCATTCGAGGGAATAGTACCCGGCATCGTCCAAATCCTTCAGGACGGGTTCGAAGGTGGAAAAGGGCATACGCGTAGCGATCAGGGACTGATTCGCATCGCGAAGTACGGTTTCGGTAAACATTACCTTTTGCATAAAAATACTCTCCTGTTGCCACCGAGCGGGCCGGCGGGAGTGATCCTGCCGGCGGTCGCGTGGTGATTGCCGTGTTCCGAAAAACTGCGGACGGATTCGGCAGCCATGCGTAATAACCCGCCGCCGGTGACGATCAGCGGCGGCGGGATCGGAGTCGGTACGCTTACTTCAGGCGGCTGCGCAGGCCTTCCAACTGTTTGAACATCTCCTGGGGCAGGCGCTCGCCCAAGGATTTGAAGAACTCTTCGACGCCGTCGCATTCGGCCTGCCATTCGGCCGGATCGATGGCGAGAAGCGTTTCCATGGTGTCTTCACTGATATCGAGCCCG
>JAJBSZ010000380.1:3430-5898 GCA_020861125.1 Planctomycetota bacterium
GGTCCAGATCGCCCTTTTTGGGGATGGCGCCGATGGGGGTTTCGGTGGCGTCGACTTCGCCCCGGCAGCGGGCGAGGATCCATTCCAACACCCGCAGGTTGTCGCCAAAGCCCGGCCACATGAACTTGTTGTTTTCATCGCGGCGGAACCAGTTGACGTGGAAAATCTTGGGCGGGTTGGCGGCTTTTTTGCCCATATCCAGCCAGTGCTGGATGTAATCGCCCATGTTGTAGCCGACGAACGGGGCCATGGCCATGGGGTCACGGCGGACCTCGCCTTGTTTGCCGTACTGGGCGGCGGTGCGTTCCGAAGCCATGGTGGCGGCGACGTAGGTGCCGTGGTTCCAGTCGGTGGCCTGGTAGACGAGCGGGGCGAGGCGGGCGCGGCGGCCGCCGAAGATAAAGGCGCTGATCGGCACCCCTTCCGGATCGTCCACGTGGGGCGAGCAGCAGGGCACCTGCTTGATGGGCACGGTAAAGCGGCTGTTGGCGTTGGCGCCGTCCACCGGCTTGCCGTCCTTGTCCTTGGTCTCGGGGGTCCAGTCCTTGCCGGTCCAGTCGATGCCGTGGGCCGGAGCCGGGTCATCGTGGCCTTCCCACCACACGGTGCCGTTGTCCCGGAGCAGGACGTTGGTGAAGATGGTGTTTTTCTGGACGGCGACCATCATGTTGGGGTTGGTCTTCATGCTGGTGCCGGGGGCGACGCCGAAGCAGCCGGCTTCCGGGTTGACCGCCCAGAGACGGCCATCCTTGCCCACGCGCAGCCAGGCGATGTCGTCGCCGACGGTCCAGACCTTGTAGCCCTTGGCCTTGAGACCTTCCGGCGGAATCAACATGGCGAGGTTGGTCTTGCCGCAGGCCGACGGGAACGCGGCGGCGATGTACTCGGTCTTGCCGTCCGGATACTCGACGCCGAGGATGAGCATGTGCTCCGCCATCCAGCCTTCCTTCTTGCCGAGCCAGGAAGCGATGCGGAGAGCCAGGCACTTTTTGCCCAACAGCACGTTGCCACCATAGCCGGAGTTGACGGACCAGATGGTGTTGTCTTCCGGGAAGTGCAGGATGCGGCGTTTTTCCAGGTCGAGCTGGGCCTTGGAGTGCAGGCAGTGGGTGTAATCCCCGTCCTTGCCGATGGCATCCAGAACCTTCTGCCCCATATGTGTCATGATGCGCATGTTGAGAACGACATAGATCGAATCGGTGAGTTCGATGCCGTATTTGGCGAAGGGCGAGCCGACCGGCCCCATGGAGAAGGGAATGACGTACATCGTCCGGCCCTTCATGGCGCCGGCGAAAAAGCCCTTGGCCTCGTTGTACCCGTCGGCACGGGACTTCCAGTTGTTGATCGGTGTGGCGTCATCTTTCACGTCGGTGCAGACGAAGGTAAGATTTTCGGTGCGGGCGACGTCGTTCAGGGCGGTACGGTGGTAGGTGCAGCCGGGCAGGAGTTCCTGGTTGAGTTCGATGAGTTCGCCGCTGGCGAGGGCTTCGGCGGTGAGCCGTTCCTTTTCCTCTTCGCTGCCGTCGCACCAGTAGATGTTGTCCGGCTGGCACATTTCGGCCATCGCTTTCACCCACTCGTGCATTTCCTTGTGATCGGTCTTTCCTGCCATGTGTTTCTCCTAGAATTGGGGCGATAAATCTACCACTGAGGCTTAACGATACATCAATGGTGACAAAAAAAACGCGACGGTCATGCCGGAAGACTGGGGAACCGCTCAGTTCGGGCGGCGGAACCCGGTCGGAACAGGAAAGCCCGTTGCCTCCCTATGGATCGACCGCGGCAGCGTGAGACGACGTATCCGGGAACAAAACGCGATACGCTAACAGCTCCTAAAAAAAACCATCACGGTGGCAAACCGTGACGACCAGCGACGGAGGCGGACGTACCGTCCGTGAACCGTCTTGCTATCGGATACCTCCGGGAAAGCGGTTCGCCTTCCTGGAGGGACTGAGGTCGCGATATTTTCCTCTTTGTATAGTACCCTCCGCTCCGGGCTTCTGTCAATATCTTTTCAGTAAATATTTCTCCATCGGGCCGCCGGCTGTCGCCCGTGTCAGCCACGCGTCCGGGAAATGCCAAGTTCCTTGAGGTATTTCCACAGGGTGGTTCGGCTCACGCCCAGATGCCGGGCCACCGCTTCCCGATTGCCCCGGAACCGGGCCAGCGTTTCCAAAAGGTCGGGCCTCGTATACAACACGCCCCGGATAAGAACCTGGCCCGCCCGTGGTGGTTGGTCCTTCCCCGGAATGGCAGGCGTTTCATCTTGCGGATGGCCGTCGGTCCAGAAGCTGTCCTGGAAATTTTGCCGGGCGACGGCGGCGCTGACCACCGGTTCGGTGGCGATGGCGGTAAGCCGTTCGCAAAAATTCCGGAGTTGGCGGATGTTGCCGTCCCACGGGTAGTTTTCAATCTCCCGCTCGGCCGCCTTGGCCAGCCGGACCTCCTTGCCGAAACACCGGTTGTAG
>JAJBSZ010000400.1 GCA_020861125.1 Planctomycetota bacterium
CGGGTTCCCCGGCATCACGGCCGGACCGAGACCGGCCGGGGCGGGGCGGTGGAGTTGAAATGGGAATCGTCCGACCCTAATTTCGGTCCGACGCCGGTGAAAATACAGTATGCCGTCAATGCCCGCGGCCCCCGCGACCGCGACGCGATCTGGGACACCGTGCAGGAAAATCTCTCCGCCGCCGGCAGCCTGAGCTGGACTCCGCCGACGGACCAGACCGCTACCTACAATTTCCGTCTCATCGCCGAGGATCGGGCCGGCAATTATCTGGTGGCCTACAATCCCGCCACCATCGCCATCGACCGTACACCGCCAAACATCGTTGGCGTCTCGCCGCTCCGGTCCAATTCCCTGGAAAACGACATTCTCATCGAGGCTGACGACGGGCCGTCGGGGTCGGGCGTCAAGGAGATGTCCCTCTACACTTCCGGCAACGGCGGCGGCACCTGGACTCTGGTCAAGGAAACCACCGACACGGGCGATTCGGTGCCGGTGAAACGGCGTCCGGGCGAAACGATACCGTTCACGGCGCCCGCTTCCGGCGACTATGCTCTCTGGCCGGTGGTGTTCGACGAAGCCGGCAACGCCACGCCGCTGCCCGGCGTCGGGGCGCCGGGGCCGTATATCCTCACCATCGACACCGAGCCGCCGAGTGTCTCCCTGTCCGACTCGTTCCTGCAGGGACGGGGCGCGGTGCTGACCAACGAAACGCGCTATGTTTCCTGGACGGCCTACGACACGCATCTCCTGGAAAACAGCGCCATCATCTCCATCTCGCTCGACAACGGCGCCACCTGGCAGGAACTGCGATCCGGCCTGCCCGCCAACGGTTCGGAGGTCATCAGCTTCCCCTTTGGTTCCCAAAGCGAAGAAGCCAGGCTGAAGGTTTCGGTAGCGGATGAATTCGGCAATGTCGGCGAGGACGAATCCGTCGCCTTTAAACTCTCCAACGCCGCCACCGCCATCGAAGCGGTTACCGCCGCTCCGAGCGGCGGGTCCGGCGGTTGGGAACCGGCGCCGGTTCCCGCCGGTTCCGGGGGGTGGGGCACGTTCCCGGACGAAACCGGCACGCCGCCGGTCATTGCTCCGCCCGAGCAGCCGGCGGTGGCGGTTCCGACCCCGGTGCCGTCGCCGGTGACGGGCGCGCCCTCCTTCTCCGGGCAGCCGCCCTTCCTGCCGCCGACGCCGGCGACCGACCCCTACGCCGCCCCGCCATCCGCCGCCTGGGACAGCCCCTATCCCGGGTCTGTGCCGCAGGCAGGCTACACGCCGCAACCGGACTACGCGCCGCCAACCGAGTATACGACGCCCGGCTACGCGCCGCCGGTCCAGGCGTATCCGCCCGTTGTCGGCGGGATGGAATACGGCGGCGGTTCGGGCTTTTCGTTTGATGATTCCATGGCATCGTCGATTCCCAATGCCATGACCGGGGGCGTGCGTACGGGCCCGCCGCTTGGCGGCACCGACCAGTCAGGCGCCGGAAGCGAATGGACGCCCAGCCCCCAACCCGCCGCTGCCGGCCCGGGAGCCGGGTCCGAATGGTACCCGGCGGAACAATCCGGGCCCAGCCTCGGGGCGCCGCTGCCGCCGCCCACGGGAGGTGTGCCGTCACCTTCCGGCGGTATGCCGCCGCCCACCGGTGCCATGCCGCCGCCGGCCGGTGGTTTCGCCTTTGATGCCGATCCAGTCTCGCCCTGGGACGACGCGCCGGCCATCGTGCCGCCGCCCGCCTGGGATACCGGCGGCTCCAGTGCCGCGACACCGCCGGCCGGCGGCGGGTCGGGCGCATTTCCTGGTTTCGAGGGGTTGGGAGGCGGTATGGAGCCGCCGCCCCTGCCGCCGGCTGGCGGTCCGATCCCTTCGACTGACGCGGGGCTTGCCGGATTGGGAATGCCCGGCGAACCGCTGCCGCCGCCGGCGGAGGTGGCAGCGGCTTCCGGAATGGGACAACCGCCGGCGCCCGCCAGTGGCCTGCGGCCTCCAGGGATGACCGGTTCGGCGGCGGGCGCGCCCGATAGCGAGCGTGGTTTGCCGACGCTCCCGGGGAGTGGGTCCGGATTGGACGTGCCGCCTCCCATCACCCCGTCGGCACCGGAAGCGCGGCCGGCCAACCCGCGGGATCTCTCGAACCATTACGTGGGGGAATCCCGGGCCTACCAGAACGAAGGCAGGACCGCCGAAGCGATGCGCTCGGCCACCGACGCCATCAACGCCGACGGCTCCAACCCGGCCGCCTATATGCAGCTTTCCCAACTCAACGCCAGAAATATCCCGCCGGATTACGTCCGGGCCGCCACCCTGGCCAAGGCGGCGACGGAACTCAGCCGGGATTGGGAGGTGTGGTGGAACTGCGCCGAGGTGTACTACATCTGGGCCCACGCCAAGAACCGCGAGGTCCAGGCGATGCACCGGAACGGCCAGCGGCCGCCGGAGCAGTTGCTGGATGAGCGGAACCAGACCCTTTCCAACGCCCGGGTAGCCATCAACAACGCCGCCCTGCAGGGCCAGCAGGCGGACGGCGAGGCGCGCAAGAAGATCGCCAATACCCCGGGCCTGATCGCCTACCTCGGCGCCATGACGGTACCGGAACCGGTGAATCCGGGGGAGACCACGGGACCGGCGGCGGACCAGTTCCGCCGGGAAATGCAGACCTACAAGGCGACGGTGGCGCCCATGCTGTTTGATGCCCTGCCGTATTTCCAGGAGGCGACCCGGTTGGGCGGCTCCCCGACCTACAGCGAGACCTTCCACCAGGGGATGATCAACTACCGTCTCGGCAACATGGAGCGCGAGACAGCCAACATGGCCCAGGCCACCACCTTCTATCAGGAGGCGGCGCGCTTCCTCGAGGAGGCCACCACCTCCCGGGACGTGCCGAGCGATGGTCCCCGGGAAGCCTACTACATGCTGGCCCATTGCTTCGACCTGATCTCGCGTCAGCCCGACGTGGACAGCAACCGCTACCGGGAATTGGCACTCCGCTACTGGCGGGCGACGGTGGAGTTCTATGCGCCGGGTTCGCCCTACCGGGACTTCGCCGAACAGCGCATTGAAGCCTTGACCGGCGAGATGGGGCTATAATCACCTGGCTGGGCGTCCTAAGGCTCCGTAAACGGCGTCCGTCCTTTTCCCTCGGTCCGAATCGGTCGGCGGAAAGGTGCGGGGAGTGATATACCGCCGCCACCGTCCGAAAAAAGTGGACTCACGGTGAAAATTTGATATGGTAATTCCCGTGCTCTGCTGTAAAGTTGCGTTTGCACCGAAACCACTGGGTGAGGAGGCGAGCGAATCGTCTGAGAGGGAAAAGAAAAGATGCGTGGGCTTTTTACAATCGTCCATCCGGCTGCTGGAATTGGTGGAAAAAAGGGTGTTTTGACTCCGACGCCAGCCGCCTGTTTCTGCGGTGCGGTATTGCTTTTCCTCCTGGCCACTCTGCCCGTCCAAGCCGCGAACGTAATAACTACCGATATTACTGCATCCGGTTCCGGGGTTGTTCACAACTATTTATTTACCGACGAAACCATCCTCGCCGGAAACATACTGGCCGAACTGGGCGGCGAAGCCCGGTTCGACGTCCAAGATGTTTCGCAGATTACGGGCCGTGTCGTAGCTGATTCTAATGGCATAGTACGTATCGACCTTTCCGATTTATCTGCAATCCACGGTCTCATCACGGCACAAACCTACGGCCTTGTCAGCGTTACCGCCGTCGACAGCGCCGTGATTGACGGCGGGATTTTGGCACAGAACGGCGGCGAAGTGGAGGTCACCCTGGGGGATTCGGCAACGTTGTCCTGTAGCCTGCGTTCCGATGGGTCAAATAGCGGCCTTTCCATCCACGCCTCGGACAGCGCGGTCATCAGCGGAGACCTCAGCACCACTGATAACGGCAGTTTAACCCTGAATGCCTCCGACAGCGTTACCATTGTTGGGGATATCACCAGCGGGGGCACGGTGAACGCTACATTCAGTGACGCCGTGCAGTTTACCGGCACCGTGTATACCGATACCACCGGCGCCAACACCAGCACGACCACCATCGCCTTGGACAACCGGGCATCCATGGTGGGAGACCTGGTTACAGGATCCCTCGGTACCCTGAATCTCACCCTTACCGGCGAAAGTTCCCTGATCGGGGCGAGCATCTCGGGTGGTACCGTCAATATGTCTATCGGTTCCGGCGCTTCCTGGTTGGTTACCCAGGCCAGCGAGCCATCAACTGCCTCCGGCGCCACGCAAAGCCTCTATGCCTCCTCTGTTTCAGGACTCACGCTGGAGGAAGGTTCCTGGGTTTACCTTGGGGCGAAGCAGTACCACATGACGGGCATGGCCGACCGGGTGCAGCTGGATGTGTATACCCTGTCCGGTACCGGCTCATTCGAACTGCGGCCGCACGTCGCAGGCTTTGGCGCCGACGCGTACAACGATGGGGACCTCATTCACGTATTTTATAACCTCAATGGTGCCTCCTTCTCTCTCTATATTCCGAGCACCGAATTAGGTCTGGGGAGCGTGGCGGTCAATGGGCTGGAGAAGCTCAAGGTGGTTCACAGCGTTGACCGGAACGCCGATTTTTCCCTGTACAACGGGCAATTGGTGGATATCGGCCACCTGTCGTACAAACTGGTCAAACAGAACAACCTTATCTACCTGGTGGCAGCCAACGCCGAGACGGATGGCGATGAATACGTGCCGTCAACCTCAGCCAACCCCAGCGGCAACGCTCCAGTCATGCACCCCGATGATGTGGCGGCGGATCCCGGCTTCAATGTAATCCTGCCGACCGCGGCGCCCCTCAACCGGCCGGCGGCGACGGCGGCGAATTTTCTCACCGCAAATTACCTGATCACCACCCTGGAATCGCAACCCCTCCGGCAGCGGCTGGACGATCTCCGGAACTGCCGCCTCGGTGATGTTTGGGTCCAGGGGGTTGCCGGTCGCGCCAACGCCTCTTCCTGGAAGCAGTTATCCGCCTACAGCCTGGAATATTACGGTTTCCAGATCGGCGCCGACACCGCCATCAGCGCCATTAGCCCCAATTTCTTCGCCGGCATCATGGCCGGCTACACCAGCGCCAATCCAGGCTTCCGCCTGGCCAGCGGCGATCTGGAGAGTTTTCATGCCGGACTGTACGCCTTGTACGCCGGCGAAGACAACTGGTATCTCGATTTCACTGCCAAGATGTCCCACCTGCGGAACAAATTCTCGACCACCGCCAGCGATGGCTATACCGTTTCCGGCAAAGGATCGGCCATGGCCTACCGCCTCGGGCTGGAAGCCGGCAAGCGGTGGTACTTCACCGACCGCCAACAGGGTTGGTATGCCGAACCGTTCGTCCAGGCGCAGTACACCCACCAGGAGTCGATGTCGACCACCGCCACCAACGGATTGAAAACCCGGATCGACGGCTATGATTCGTTCCAGACCCGGGCGGGCGGCCGTGTCGGCTATGACGTGGCTTCCGCTCCGGTTCCGGTCAATGCCTACGGCATGGGAGCGTATGTGCGCGAATTCTCGGCCGACCCGGCGGTTACCTACAACCGGGTGCGTCATGAACGGTACGACTTTACCGGTGGCTGGTACGAGGTCGGTCTGGGTCTGAGCGCGCGGTTCGCCAACCGGCACACCGTTTCGCTGGAGGTGGAATACGCCTCCGGCAAGCGCTTCATCAACCGCCAGGCCAGCGTCGGCTATCAGCTCTCGTTCTAAGCGGCGTTGGCGCCGCTGGTAATTCCCAGGTCCGGCCGGTGGTGTGGCGACCCACCTGGTATCCTTACGGTACCGGGTACCGACCCATGCGGAACGGATATCCGTCGATCGGAGCGGAATGGGTAAACTGGCTGCGGGCAACCAGGGAACATCCGGGGCCAAGGCAGGGGATCTTGGGGG
>JAJBSZ010000118.1 GCA_020861125.1 Planctomycetota bacterium
GCGCCGCAGGACCCCCAGCCGCCGGCCTTCCGCCTTTTTAAAGTAGATCACAATGGAAAAGGAGATGGCGGCGCACAGCAGGAAGTTGCCGATAAAGCGGGCCGCCGGCAGGCGCCAGCCCTGAGCGTCCTGGAAAATCCGCTCCTCTTCCCGCATCATCGCCAGCTTGTCCAGGGTGAAGGTGGTGCCGCGGGACACCAGGATATCGTTGCGGTTGATGGTCTGGACCCGGGTCAGCAGTTCTTCCCGCCGTTCCCGGAAGCCCGCTTCACTGCCGGCCTCGTCGAACTGCAGGGTCGGCAGCAGGCGCCGCGCCACCACCTCCCGCAGGGTGGTCTTGAAATCGTCCGGAATCCAGGCGGAGAGTTTGACCCGAAACCGCCCTTCGAGGTAGGGTCCAAGCAACTGCACTGTGGTCGGTCCCCGTTCGCCGCCGACCATGGTGGTATAGGAGGAGTCGTCGCGGATGATCTGGATGGTTCGTCCGCGTTCGATATCGTAGCGGTCGGGCGAGAGGATGCCTTGGGGAAAAACCTCGTTGTCCAGGATCTCCTTGATCGGCGTCACCAGGTAGTGGTAGGGGTCGTTGCGGGCCACCACCGCGCCGTTGTGGAGGATGGCCAGCTGTTCCCGGACGGCCGCGATCCCCAGTTCCCGCGCCGCGGCTTCAACCTCGGCCATGTCGTCGACGGCGGCGATGCGGGTCAGGAACATTTCCACCGGCCCGTAGGTTTCCGCCGACCACGCCGTCTGCGGCATTTCCCGGTAGCGGCGGGCGTAGCCGGAAACCAGGTTCTGCAGCGCCTGCTCTTCGGCCACCCGGTCGTGCCACGAGAACTCCACCCGGCTGTGGATATCGTGCGGCGCCGTCGCCCCGACCATATAGGGGATGGGACGTCCGATCAGGATCGACGGCAGGGCCGCCAACACCGCCCACAGGAGCGCCGCCATATAATACAGCCGACCCTGACGGCGCAGCCGCCGTCGCCGGGCGAGATCTTCACGATAGGCCAGGGTCTTCAGGCGCTCCTGATCCGCCATCGCTTTGCGAAAGTTCTGCGGCATCCTTAGTCCTTATTGCGGCCGGCGGCGTCGGCGGCGTCATCCCGCTCGTAGGCGGCGACGATCTCCTTTACCAGCCGGTGCCGGACGATATCGTCGCCGGTCAACTGCATCATCCCGATATCCTCGACATCCTTGAGGATGCGGGTGGCGTGGATCAGGCCGGAGCCCTCCCGGTTGGCGGCGAGATCCACCTGGGTGATGTCGCCGGTGACCACGCACCGGGACTGCTCCCCCAGCCGGGTGAGGAGCATCTTCATCTGCCCCGGGGTGGTGTTCTGGGCTTCGTCCAGAATTACGAAAGAGCGCGCCAGGGTCCGGCCCCGCATGTAGGCCAGGGGCGCCACCTCGAGGATGCCGGCTTCCGTGTAGTTGGCAAGCTGCCGCCGGGAGATCATGTCGTCCAGGGCGTCGTAGATCGGTTTGAGATAGGGGTCGACCTTTTCCCGCAGATCGCCCGGGAGAAAGCCGAGGTGCTCCCCCGCCTCCACCGCCGGTCGGGTGAGGACCACCCGTTTCACCTCGCCGTACCGGAGCGCCTCGACGGCACAGGCCACAGCCAGATAAGTCTTGCCGGAACCGGCCGGTCCCAGGCCGAACACCAGCGGTTTTTCCCGGATGAGGTTGATGTAGGCCGCCTGGTTGGGCGTCCGGGCGGTGATGCGCAGGCGGTCGGTGAACACCACGCCGGCGGTGCGGCTCCGTTCCGCCTCTTCCCCCTGCCGCTCCATGAGGGTGGAGAGTTCCTCGGCGACAAAAGCCTGGCCCTTGTCGATGGCCTCCAGCATGCGCTCGATGACATTCAGGGCCCGGGCCACAGCGGCATCGTCGCCGTCGATGATCAGGCGGCCCTTGCGGGCCACCAGGTTGACGCCGAGCTCGGCTTTCAGCATGCGGAAATGGGTATCGTTGGGACCGAACAGCAGCCGCTGGCGGTCGACGTCGGGAGGGAGGTGTATTTCGGTTCGCATAAGCCCTTCTTCAACAGTGATCGGCCCCGGCGGCACCCTTGTTCCGGCGCCAGGGACCCCCGTCATCCACGGCCATTGTATACGAAACCCTCGGGCTGGTAAAAGAAAATTATGGCCAGTTCCCGCCCCCGTCAATCTTCACCGTAGGCGGCTGCCGTCCCTCCGCCATCCTCGCCATCCCCCGCCGGTCGGGCCGTGACGCCCCGGGGATCCCGGCGGCCGGACCGCGCCGGACAACGGCCTTTTTTTCCTCGACAGCCGTGGGCGGCGAATCTATAGTACGGCACGGGAAACACCCTGCGGTTTCACGTCGTGTGCAAGGAGAACCCATGCCCCTCTTCACCCCCGGCGACCGGGAAGCGATCCGCAACATCTGTGCCATTCTGGATTATTCCGCCGCCCTGGTCACCACCGCCAGCAAGGCGGACGTGATCAAGGCCTGTGACGAGGCGTTGCGCTACAAATTCGCCGCCGTCCCGGTGTTTCCCTCCTACCTGCCCCTGGTGGCGGAGCGCCTGCGCGGCAGCGGCATTGCCCCGCAATTGGCTTGCGGCTTTCCCTGCGGCGGGGTGGCGACGGCGGTGAAGCGGGCGGAGGTGGTCCAGGCCCTGGCCGACGGCGCCACCGAAGTGGACATGGTGATCAATATTGGCCGTCTCATCGACAAGGATTTCCGCTATGTCGAGCAGGACATCCAGGCGGTGGTGGAGACCGCCCACGCCGCCGGGGTTACGGTCAAGGTTATCCTGGAAATCGGCCTGCTTTCCGACGAGCAGAAGAAACACGGCATCGACATCGCCTGCGCCGCCAACGCCGATTTCATCAAGACCTGCACCGGCTTCGCCGAAGGCCGGGCCACCATCCGCGATATCGCGCTGATCAAGGACCACGCGCGGGGTCGGATTAAAATCAAGGCCAGCGGCGGCGTCGCTTCCCTGGAGGACGCGGCCGCCTTTATCCAGGCCGGAGCGGATCGGGTTGCCGGTCGCTTCAACTTCGTGGCGCAGATGCGGGAATTGGGCATCGAGGAATTCTAGAGGCTGTTCGATAACCCGTTTTCAAGGCCGGATTCTTCGTCAAACGACTCGAACGGGTTTCAAAAAACGACCTTTTTTGCAACCCTGCCTCTCGTCGTTTTCCTCGTCGGCTGCCACGAAAACGAGTTATCGAACACCTTGTAGTACTACAGTTGCGGATTGCCGCGACTCCGCGCCACCCGCGTCAAAATATCTTTCTCGCACGTATTTTTGCGCATAACTCCGGGCTGCCGAGCCATTTTTCCTCGGTGGACGCGGGTCGGGGCTGATCCGCAACTGTAGTATTATAATTCCTGACAACTCGTGGAGAGCACAGACGGCATCGCCGTCGACGTGGACTTTCCCTTGCCTGAGGTGGTCGCCAAACTCCGGAACAAACAGCGGCGCGTTGGGACATCGCTGGGCGTACTCGTCCGGCGTGATGGAGTGTATTTCACGAATATGGCCGAGCAGGTTAACCGCCTCCGCCCTGCCGCGCAAATACCACAGAAAGTTGAGGCAGTACTCATTATCATCCTTCCAAAATTGGGAAGGAAAAGCATCATTTTGGTATAGTGTTGCGGTGCCGAGGGTGGAGGTATATACTTGTGATATATACCAATGGAGGTGCACCATGCAAAAAGCCAAACTTTTTATGAATGGACGAAGTCAAGCCGTCCGTCTGCCGCGAGACTTCCGGTTCAAAGGCGACACGGTCAGAATCAGGCGTATCGGCAAAGCGGTTGTATTATTTCCGGACGACGAATCGTGGGACATACTGTTCGACGCGGTGGATCAGTTCACACCGGACTTCATGGCCGATGGAAGAAATCAGCCCAAGGGCCAGGAACGGGAGGATCCGTTCGCATGAAGATACTCCTGGACACCAATATCTGCATTTATCTGATCAAGAACAGACCGGAAGGTGTTCGCGAGCGGTTACGCGCATGTACTCCCGGCGAAGTGGGTATATCCTCGATTACTGCTGGTGAGCTATGGTACGGTGTGGCCAAAAGCCAAGCCAAGACCAGGAACACAGCCGCCATGGAAGCGTTCATGCTTCCCCTGGAGGTTGTTTCTTTCAATTCCGCGGCTTCGATGGCATACGGTACTCTACGCACCGCTCTTGAGAAAAAGGGAACGCCCATTGGCCCGCTGGACATGCTGATAGCCGCCCATGCAGTCAGCTTGGGCGTTACCCTGGTAACAAACAATCTGCGCGAATTCAAACGGGTGCCGGGATTGAAGTGTGTGAATTGGGTATAACGAACCTTGGGTTGGGGAGGTGCTCGTGTGGAATACCGAAAGGCAAACCGAAGCGATATTGATTTGTTTGTGGAAAACCGTATGGAATTTGCCACTTCAATCAGAAATATAGACGACGTTCCCACCTTTGAAAAAATGACCAGGGAGTATATCGAGTCCCACATGGACGATGAAGTAGTCGTATTCCTCGCGATGGAAAAATGACACAATCCATGCGTCTTGTATGGTGTGTCTCTATCATACTGCCCCATTGCCAGGTCGTCCGTCAGGAATTTTTTTTTCAACGTATACACGAAAAAGGAGCATCGAAGAAAAGGCCACGCAAGAATTCTTCTGAACATGGCAATTGATGAAGCGCGTCATCGCGGGGTAGAAATCGTACGGCTGGACTATACGGATGATGGCTTTTCGCTCTACCAACAAATGGGCTTTTTACTGGTTGAACCTCATATGGTATTACATCGGTGATTTCCAGTTTCAAAATCAACTGTATTCTGGCCGGCGGCGGCTCACCACAGCCCGTACAGGGCCCGGAGAAAGATAAACACGCCGGCGAAAAAGCAGACGATGCCGACGTAACGTTTCAGCCGGGTGGTATCCAGGCGTTGCGCCAGACGCACGCCGTACCAGATGCCCACCATCTGCACGGCCGTCATCCAGGCGATAGCGGCGAAATCCAGTTCCAGATGCAGGAGGTTGCCCACAGTGCCGGAGGCGGAGGCGAGGATTGCGAACACCTGGCAGGCGGCCAGCACGGTCAGGAGGTCCAAACCGAGAAACACCATGATCGGCACCAGGACGCTGTTGGTGCCGGAACCGGTGATCCCGGCCATCACACCGATGACGGCGCCGAGAACGGCCAGCACCGGCAGGCGCCACGGCGGCACCAGTTGCGTCGCCCGCGTCCGGGGGTTGCGCCGCAGCATCACCGCGCCGGAAATGACGATGCAGAGGGAATAGATCATGGTGAGGAGCGTCGGGTCGAGGCGGGGCTTGATGGAATCGGCGGCGATAAAGGAGCTGATGCAGCCGGGTACCGCCATGGCCAGGGCGATGCGGAGATCCAGCTGTCCCTTTCGGGCGAAGAGGTACACCGCGAGAATACACGGCACCACATAGCTCGCCTGCACCGTCGCCATGGCGAGATGGGGCGAAATGCCAAAAAATTCCACCAGAAGCGGCGGCATGATGATGCCGCCCGTCCCGGTCAATCCGCCGAGAAACCCCGCCAGCCAGGAAATGCAGCCGATAAAGATGTAATAAAACACGCTTCCCTTTCCGCCAGCGGCGCGGGGCCTGCTTGGTGTCACCCTCCAGAGCGGGAAATGCCGCCGTCGTGGTTTGAGGCCACAGGAGAGCGGCCCTGCCCGCCGGGGCGGTCAGCCGGGCGGCAAACTGGCGGCGGCCTGTCCAGGGCTCGCCGCCAGATCGCCGTGTTGCCGGATCACGCCAGGGCCTCCGGTCAGATCAGTTTGAAATAGTTCTTGGCGTTGTTGTAGCAGATGTTTTCCACCATGGTGCCCACCAGATCGTAATCCGCC
>JAJBSZ010000126.1 GCA_020861125.1 Planctomycetota bacterium
GACTCGCTTCTTGGCGGTACTGGCACTCTTAATATCGATGCCGTCAATGACGATGTAGTCATTGATGGCAACACCGCTAACGGCGAAGCCAGCGGTGTTGCTTTCGAAGGCAGTAATGACGCTATCCTTAATCTAACCGTTGCCGCTGGTCAGGCGATGTATATGCTTGATCCGGTCACCACTAATATGGTTGGTGGCGCCGACTTCACCATGGACATCACCCAAAATGGTGATTTTGAATGGGGTGGCAAGAACATATTCACTTCCGACACCGGCGCTATCGCCATCAGACTCCTTGGCAGCGGCGACGTTTATCTTGCCGAAGATTTCTCCGCTTCTCTGACCACTGCGGGCAATGGTGATCTCGATTTCGGTTCCGGGACTATCTACTTCGATATCGCCCGTAGCAGCGAAATTGCCATGTTCGACGTCTCCGGCGTGTCGGGAACACTGACAGTCGCCGGCTCCGCCACCCTGGATATCGACCTCGATTCCCGCAATTTCCTGCTCGATTTCGAAAAGGATTATTTCGTTATCGACGGCTACGACGCCACCGTCGCTAATGAACTCATTGATGGCGTTAATACCGAAATTATCGAGAAAAACGGCGATACATGGGTCACCGTCAAGGCTGCCGCCGACGCACGGTACGCCGATCATATCGCTGGTGCCTATCAGAACGCCATTGACGGTCTGGAGGCCATCGCTGACCTCATGACCTATGTCGATGGCGACACCGCCGAGCTCCTCGGCACCAATCTCGATGCCGCCGTTCCCGGCTTCTACATGAACATGGCGCAGGTCGGTATCAACAGCACCATCTCCGCCGCCATGTCGGCCAAGCAGTACGGCCTGCCCGGCTGGAGCAGTGACAGCATCGGCTACGCCTCCGTCGGTTCCTCCGACGCCTATGCCGCCGGCAACTTCCCGGCCGCCCACTGCGGCGTCCGCTTCTGGGCCGGCTACCTCGGCGACTTCGACCGCATGGACAGCCACAGCCGCTACATCGGCTTCAAGTCCGACCGTCACGGCTTCGTCGCCGGCGTCAACTATGACTTCAGCACCGCGGCCACCATCGGTATCTACGGCGGCTATTCCCGCACCACCACCAAGGCCCGCCGCATCAGCTCCGAAGTCACCAGCGACGGCGGCCACTTCGGCATCCTCGGCGGCTTCACCCCGATTCGGGAAATGCCGAATCTGGTCATCACCGCCGACGCCGGCTACACCTTCACCGACAACGATGGCTGGCGCCGTATCGGTGGCTACAAGACCAAGGGTTCCTTCGACCAGGACATCTTCACCGTCGGCGCCGAAGTTGCCTACAAGGCGCAGTTCAACTGCCTGTCCCTGACCCCCTACGTGTCGGCCCGCTACACCTACGCCGACCAGGACGGCTTCCGGGAAACTGGCCTCGCCGCCGCCGACCTGTCCGGCTTCCACTACAACAGCTTCAACACCAAGGTGGGCGCGGTGGTGGGCTACGACTTCCAGTCCGGCAACGGCACGGTCTTCACCCCGTCCGTCAACGTCGCCTGGAAGCACGAATACGGCGACCGTCAGGCGTCCTCCAACGCCTTCTTCCAGGGCGTGGCCAACCCGACCGTCTTCCGGCAGAAGTCGGTCAAGGCCGACCGGGATTCGGCTGACATCGGCGTTAACCTGCGTACCGCCTTCCGCACCGGCGGCAACAAGATGGTCGGCTTCAACGTGGGCTACAACCTGAACGTCGGTTCCCACGAGAAGAACCACTCCATCTACGCGGGCTTCGACCTCGGCTTCTAACCGAACGAAATCCAACCACGCGGTACCGTATCTCCCAGACGCCCGTCTCGCGACGGGCGTCTGGCTTTTTAATCTGGCGATGTTCTTGGTGGCGAGAAAAGAACGTGGCTAAAGAAATTTTCTGATGGGTACAAGGTAAACAAGAAAAACACCACCCGGAAAATAAAGGACTCCCGGACATCATGACCGAAGAAACTCTCCGTCGCGACAAAACGCCCTGGCCGGCCGATGCTACCGCACCGGCGGGGACGGCGGATGGCTGCGAAATCGTCGGGTCGGACATGCCGCAAGCCAAAGGTGGCAGGGGCGGGACAGGTGATTTGGGTGACGGTTCCAAGGCGTCGGACGGCAGCGCGGAGGACCATTTGCAGGCCTGCGAAGTCACCGGCAGCCATCACCGGCCTGAGGACTTGGTTGTCTTTCGCGGCCGCCGTGTATCGGCCGCGGGCAAGGCCATTCTCCTCCAAACCCTGTCCGCGGCTCAACGTCACCCATCCATGCTGCGCCGTATCGTCGCCGCCCTTTTCGATGGGGTACTTCTCTGGGTTATAGATGCGGTCGCTTTTATGTTTCTCATGATGTTTATAAGTCCGATGTTGGGTCTGGCCAACGCAACTGTCGCGATGGTTTTTGGCATTGGTTTGGTGGCCCTCCATTTGGTGTGCATTCCGGTTTTCTATTATGCCGGTTTTCACGCCGGTGGCGGGCAAACGCCGGGTAAAATGTTTTTCGGCCTCAAGGTGGTGACCATGACCGGCGACACCCTTGGCTGGCGACGCTCTTTCGTCCGGGCCCTGGACCCGGTGGTATTGCTGTTTGCCTTTGCCCCGTTAGCGGTCGCAGACCAACACGCCTTGGCCTGGCTGTTCGTGGTTGGATACGGCGTTGTCAATGCCTGCTGTGCCGCCGGCTCCCGCTATGGCCGTATCCTCCACGACCGCTGGGCCGGCAGTCGCCTGGTGTTGACCCGGAACGACGGGCAGCCCTGACCGGGGGGCCAAAAAGCGGGAAGTCCCTTGCCATTTTTTCCGCCACCGGGTATTATAGTCTTCAATTGTTTTCTATTTCATATTGGAGATGCCCGTGGCCTCTGCCCGTTGGGTGGTCAAGCCAAATCCCGGGCCGGTTGTCGAGGAAATATCGGAGAAATTCGGCGTATCGCCCATTCTGGCCACCATTCTGGCGCAACGGGTCAAACCGTTGACCATGGATTCTGTGGCCGCGTTTCTCAAACCGTCCCTCAACACCCTGGTCTCGCCCTGGCGCATGGACGACATGGAGAAGGCCGCCGAACGCCTGGCCAAGGCCGTTCGCGAGCGGCAGCGTACCGTCGTCTACGGTGACTACGACACCGACGGCGTCACCTCCTGCGCCCTCCTCATCCGCGCCTGCCGGGCGGCCGGTTATTCCCTCGCTTACCGCCTCCCCTCCCGTTTCGAGGAGGGGTACGGCATATCGTCCGATTTCGCCACCAAGGCCATCCAGGATCGGATCGACCTGGTGGTCACCGTCGACTGCGGCACCTCCGAGCACGAGAGCATCAGGCTGCTGGCGCAAAACGGCATCGACGTCATCGTCACCGATCACCATGAACCGGGGGACCGCGAACTGCCGCCGGACGCCTATGCCGTCCTCAACCCCAAGCGCCAGGATTCCTCCTATCCCTTCCGCGAGATGACCGGCGTCGGCGTCGCCTTCAAGCTGGCCTGGGCGTTGTATGAGAAGTTGTCCGGCTCCCCCAAGGTCGAGCCGCACCTGCGCGAGGCGCTGTTATCTCTCCTGTCCCTGGCGGCTATCGGCACCATCGCCGACGTCGCGCCGCTGGTCGAGGAAAACCGCGCCATCGTCACCCATGGCCTGAAAACCATGCACGGCGCCTGCCCGGGGATCTCCGCCCTGCTCGACGTCTGCCGCCTCGGTGCCTGCGACCTCAGCGCCCGGGGCGTGGCGTTTTCTCTTTCCCCCCGGCTCAACGCCGCCGGCCGCATGGGCAATGCCGACCTGTCGCTGGAGCTGCTGGTGGAGGACGATCCGGTCCGCGCCCGCCGCCTGGCCGACTCTCTCGACCGGCAGAACACCGAGCGCCAGTCCCTGTGCCAGACCATTCTCGAGGAAGCGGCCCGGGAGGTGGAGGACACCCATGACCTGGACACCGACGCCGCCATCCTCGTGTCCCGGAGCGGCTGGCACGAGGGGGTTATCGGCATTGTCGCCGGCCGCCTATCCGAGATCTTCGGCAAGCCGGCCGCCGTTGTTTCTTTCCCGGTGGGCAGCGACCGGGGGCGCGGGTCCGCCCGTTCCATCCACGGCCTGAACCTCTACCAGGCCATGGCCAATTCCCGCCAACACCTCCTGACCTTCGGCGGCCACGAACTGGCGGCCGGCTTCACCGTCGCCCAATCGTCGGTCGCGGCTTTGCGGGAATCCTTTCTCCGCGAATGCGCCGCCCAGATCCGCAGCAAAAACATCGCGCCCACCCTTTCCATTGATATGGAGATCCGTCTGCCCGACGTCAACATCCGGCTGGTGGAGGATCTGGAGCGGTTGCGGCCCATCGGGCAGGGCAATCCGGAGCCGAAGTTCCTGGCCCGCGGCGTCCGCGCCGCCGGTAGCCTGCAGCTCATGGGATCCCAGCGCCAGCATTTCCATTTCAACGTGGCCCAGGGCGGCATGGCCTACCGGGCGGTGGTGTTCAACAACCTTTCCCTCATCCCGGTCCTCGAGGCCGCCGGCCGCCGGCCGCTCGACATCGTGTTCACGCCGGCCCTGAACACCTTCTATTCGCCGCCACGGCTGGAATTGCGCATTGAGGACATCCGCGTCGCGGGGCGGTAGCCGCCTGGTGTCATCGCCCCAAAAAAAGCGCCATCGCGGCGGAGGCGGTGGCGCGGAAGTGCCGGCGGGGTGTAGAGGCAAATTGCCCCGTTCCTCACCCGAATAATTCGCTATGCAGGCCGCTGACGGCGGCTTTGGCCTGGTCGTCGGCGACCACCATGGCGATGTTGATCTCGCTCGCTCCCTGGCTGATCATGCGGATGTTGACGTTGTGGTCGGCCATGGCCTTGGTGACCCGGGCGGCGATGCCGGGCGTCCCCTTCATCCGCTCTCCCACCACCGAAATAAGGGACAGACCGCGCTCGACGGTAACGCTGGCGAAGGACTTGATCTCCTCCGCCGCCCGTTCCGCGTTTTGGGCGTTGGGGGTGGTGACGCTGATGGTGACTTCGGAGGTGGCGATCATGTGAATGTCTACCGAATGCCGGTTGAAGACATCGAAGACTTTGGACATGAAGCCGTGGGTGCCGAACATCCGGCCGGTGGAAATGGTGATGAGGGACACCCCTTTCATCACCGCCAGGGATTTCACGATGCCCTCGTCCGGCGCGGGGGTCCATTCGCGGCGGATGACGGTGCCGGGGTGGTCGGGACAGCCGGTGTTTTTCACCCGCACCGGTATGTCGTTTTCGATGGCCGGGGTCATGGTGGCCGGATGGAGAACCTTGGCGCCGTACCAGGCCAATTCCGACGCTTCCATAAAGGTGAGTTCGGGAATGCTCCGCGCCCCGGGGACGATGCGCGGATCGGTGGTCATGACCCCGGAGACGTCCGTCCAGATCTGGACTTCCTCCGCTCCGATGATGGCGCCGAAGATGGTGGCGGAATAGTCCGACCCGCCGCGACCGAGGGTGGTGATCTGACCGTCGTCCGTGGCGGCGATGAACCCGGTGGTCACCAGCACGTCCACCCCCAGATCGGAAATCTGTTTGGCCACCGCCGGGTAGCAGCGGGGGTCGGGCCGGGCGGCGCCGAAGTTGGCGTCTGTCCGCAGCCCGAGGGTGATGGACGAACGGTATTCGGCATTGACGGCAAATTCCCGCCGCAGCACGTCGGTGATCACCCGGGCGGACATCCGTTCGCCAAAGGACATCACCACGTCCATGGTCCGGGGGGTCAATTCCCCGATCATGGCGATACCGGAGAGGAGCTTGTCGAAGCGGTCGAGAAGGCGGTCGATACCGGTGGCGGCGGTGTCGACGCCCAATTCCCGGCAGATCCAG
>JAJBSZ010000085.1 GCA_020861125.1 Planctomycetota bacterium
CGCCCGGGCGAGGCCTCGTATCGATTTCTCCCGGGGGCGCTGTCAATCCTGCGCCGCCGACGGGGACAGGTGGTCAATATCGATTGCATCATAGATCTGGAACGGGTCCGTCTCGCCCCCTTTAAACGGTTGATCCGGGAGCGTCTGGCCCTCCTGACCGGCCTGGACCCGGCCCGGGTCAACGTCAAGGCCAAAACCGCCGAAGGACTGGGACCGGTGGGAAGGGGCCGCGCGGTGTCGGCCCAGGCGGTGGTGCTGATCCACCTGGAGGAAGACCGATGCTACGACGCCACCTGATGGTGGGCGAGGCTGGCGAAAAACTGGCCGCCGCCTATCTCGCCCGTCGGGGGTTACGTAGTTTGGAGCGCCGGGTCCGGTGTGGTCGGGGCGAGGTGGATATCGTTGCCCGGGACGGTGCGGAACTGGTATTTGTCGAGGTCAAAACCCGATCCAGCGACCGTATGGGCCGGGCCGCCGAAGGCGTCACTCGGCGCAAGGCCGGTCGTCTTTACCGGGCAGTCCAGGCCTACCTTGCCGCGCGCGGTCTGGAAAATCATCCCGTCCGTCTGGATCTCGTGGCTATCGACTACGACGCCGCCGGCCAGCCGGTGGTGGAGCATGTGCCGGGAGGGATCCGCTACCCGTGACCCCGGCCCCCGTCGGCGCCGGTGCCACCGGCGGTTTTTCCCTATCGCCCGCCGTGGTCAGGCTCCTCTGTCGGGCTGCCGCCGCCCGGTGTCTCCGTCGCGGTCGGCCGGACGCCATCATGGCCGGGTTGGAGGAATTAGGCCGGGACCTGGGCCTCGGCGCGCTGCCGCTGGCGGCGGTCATGGGCGTTACCGATGGTCCGGAACTTGCCGCAGACCCGCGGGTCATCGGTGACGCCTTTTGGCGCGCCGCCTTTGCGGAAAAAGAAACGCGCCGCCTCACCGGCAGTTTTTACACGCCGGTCGGGGTTATCGATCGCATACTCGATCTAATCTGGCCCGATCTTTTCCCGCCGGGCTGGACGCCGGGGGGCAGGGCCCGCGTCTGCGATCCGGCCATGGGCTGCGGGTATTTTCTATTGCGACTGGTACAACGGCTGCTGGCCGATCATCCTGACGACTCGGACGCGATCCGGCGCTGGGTCCGGCGCAATCTCTTCGGTGTCGATCGCGATCCGGTATCCGTTTTTATGGCCCGGGCGCTCCTCTGGATCGTCCTGTCCGAACCGGGGCGCGAATTCAAGCCGGAACCGGCGCATTTTCCCTGTGGTGACGCGCTTCTGGGAGGCGGGTTTGCCGACGCCTCGGCCAACGCCGAGGATCCGGCCGAGGCCATCCACTGGCCGGTCTCCTTTCCCTCCGTGGCCGCCGCTGGCGGTTTCCATGCCGTCATCGGCAACCCCCCGTACGAGGTACTGACCAATTTCGGTCGCCACCCGGACCGTGCCGTGCTCGCTCGCCGCCTCCGGGATTCAGGCCGGTACCGGCATAGTATCACCGGCCAGATCAACCTCTACCGCCTTTTTGTCGAACGCGGCCTGGACCTGCTGCGGGACGGCGGCCTTCTTTCCATGGTGGTGCCCCTCTCCCTGGCTCGGGACGCCGCCGCCGTCTCCTTGCGCCGACGGCTGGTGGAGCGGGAGGCAGCCGCCGACTGGCTGCTGTTTGGCGAACGGGACCGGCTGTTTGCCGGCGTCACCCAATCCGCCTGCATCTTCCGGGCGGTGAAGGGCGGGGGACGGGCGGCCGCGGTGCGGGTTCGGTCGGGCGAGGCGGAGAGCGTCTGGTCGCCGGAGGAACTTGCCGCCTTCGGTGGAGACAACTGGCGCCTTCCGCTCTTGACCGCGGGCGAAGCGCGTCTCTGGCGATGGCTGATGCGGCACCCCTTCGGCCGCCTGGCGGATCTGGCGGACCTGCGGGTCGGCGAAGTGGATCAAACCGTGTACCGTGACTGCATGCGCGACGACGACACCAGCTGCCGCCTGGTGCGGGGCGTGCATCTCGCGCCGTTTCGGTTGGACACGGAGCGAGGAGACGGGGGGCGACGATTCCTGGATCTGGACCGGTTCCTCCGTGCCAAAGGAGCCGCCGCCGCCGGCTGCCGGGAGCGGGCCGAGCGCTGGCGGGTAGGTCAGTTGGGCATCCGCAACCTGCATGCTCGGCCCCGGTTGGTGGCGGCCCTGCTACCGCCCGGCGTTTATGCCGGCAACAGCCTGAACGTCTACCTGCCCCATCCCGGCGTGCCGGCGGAATACCTGGCCGGGCTTTTGAATTCCCGTCTGCTCGACTGGCTGTTCCGGGTGGGCAGCGGAAACAACAACGTGAATTTGGTGGAGATGCGCGGCCTCCCCATTCCCGCCGCCCGACCGTCCGACCCCGAGGCGGAGGCGGTAGCCATAGCCTACCGGCAATGCGTCGCGGTGGCCGACGACCCGCCGGCGCTGGCGACGGCGCGACGGCAGCTGGACGCGGCGGTGGAGTCCTGCTACCGCCTGCCAGAAGAATTTACCGAGCTGTTGCCCTGACCGCGGCCTGTCACCGTGCGCGCCGCCACCGTGGCGTTGAGGGCTATCCCGTTCAGAAATCGATTTCAGTCTGGAGGAGGGATCTATCGAGGATTGTTGTGCCACGGCAGACCTTACGGTCCCCAGGCGGTAGACGGTGCCGTCGTTCCGTACGGAGGATACGAGAATTTCTGGGTGAGGACCAACGACAATGCCGGCCACCACGGCCGGCATTGTCGAGGTGATCGTGCGGTCGGACGCCGTCAGTCCCAGCGGGTGTTCCGTTCGAAATGGGTGAGAAATTCCGGGCCGTCCTTCCGGATGATGACCACGTCCTCCACCCGGCAGCCGCCCAGTTCCGGCGTCTGCACCGTGAGTTCATAGGCAAGACCCATGTTTTCCTGCAGGACATGGTCCGGCCGGCCCATGACCGGGTATTCCTCTTCCGGATCATTACCCAGACCATGGCCGCATTTGCGGTTGCCGGCGGCGGTATGGGCGGATCCGAAACCGTTTTCCCGCAGTACGGCATCGATGGCTTCACTCGCCCGATCGCATGTCAGGCCCGGTTTGAGATAGGGAATGCCGGCCCGATAGGCGGCCAGCGCGACATCCAGCAACCGCTGCTGTTCCCGGGACACCTCGCCGAACGCAAAGCCGCGTCCCATGTCGCTGACGTAGTTCCGGTAGCGGACGCCGGTGTCGATGAGAAGGAGCTCGCCCTTGCGGATCTTCTTCTCCGTCGGCCGGGCCAGGCAATACCGTCCGGCATTGACGCCGGACTGCACCATGACGTCGAAGGCCTGGCTGTCGGCCCCGTTCTGGAACAGCGAGGTGTGCATAATCTGCGCCGCCTCGCGTTCGCTCATGCCATCGCGGATGGTGGCCTTGAGATCCACCAGACTTTGATCCGCCAGCCAGCCGGCCACCTTCATGAGGTGGATTTCCCGCTCGCTCCGGATACATTTGAGCCGATCGATCATGTCGGTATCGTGGAGGCTGTCACGGCCGAACACCCCCTCGACGATGCGGTAAAATTCCAGCGCGAAATACTGCGACCCGACCAGACCGATCTTTTTCGGCTTCTTGGTGCGCCGGAAATCTTCCAGACCCTCGGCAAAACCCGGTCGAACCGGCCGCACATCCGGTATCCAGGTGGTGTCCCGGGCATAGGGCAGAATCGGCTTTTCGGTAAACAGGGTAAGGTCACCCTCCAGCGGCAGGAGAATAAGGGTCGGATCGGGTGAAATACCGTCGAAGGAACGGTAGTTGCCGAGCCAGAAACAGTTGGACATGTGCCAGGGGTTGCTGTAAACGACCAGGGCGTCGAAGTCCTCGGCCGCCATGGCCTGGCGGACCCGCTCGATCCGAAGCCGGTATTCCTCGACGGGTATGTCCGTCACCAGGTCGTCCGTCAGGCTGGTATTGATGGTAATCACAACGCTTCCTCCTTGGTAGTACGCGGTTTTTGCCGCGTTATGGATTACGACATGTCGGCAACGATGGCATCGACTTCGTTGCCATCCGGCGCTGGCGTCATCAGGGATACGACGTAAATGGCCAGACCGCCGACGACGAAGGCGACCAGAGCCTCGGAAATCACGGCGCTCAGATCCGTCACCTTCCACAGAATGGCGGTGAGGGGACCGGCCACCATCCCGGCGATGGCGCCGCTGGCGGTGATGCGCCGCCAGATGAGTGACAGCACCAGGAGAATCCCGACGCCGCCGGCGAGAACGGCTCCGGCAAAGATGGTCAGGAGAAACACCCCTTCGGTGGCGAACATGGCCCAGACAAAGGCGCCGGCCATGAGCACCAGGATGCTGAGACGTCCGCCCCACACCACTTGCCGGTCCGTCAGCGCTTCGCCTTTTCGGATTAGCCGCTGGTAGAGGTCATGCACCAGGCTGGACGACGCCACCATCACTTGCGAATCGGCAGTGGACATGATGGCGGCGAACACGGCGGAAACGGCGATGCCGGCGATCACCGGCGGCAGCAGATCGGCCGTGACGTCGAAGAAGATCATCTCCCGGTTTTGGCCGAGGACGTTGGCCAGATCCGGCACCATGATGCGGCCGATCCAGCCGATGAACAGCCCGCCCCAGGTGATGATGGTATTGGCGATGAGGTTGATGGGCGCGGCCTGCTCCAGCGCTTCGACACTCCGAACGCTCATCCAGCGGGTCACGGTATGGACGAGACCGAACTGCATCAGGCCGGTGCCGAAGACAATGCCCACCACCCACATGAACCGGCCGTCGGGCACCACCGAAATGAAGGTGGCGTCAATGGCGCGGAGCTGTTCCATCACGCTCTGCATGCCGCCGAGGTGGGCGACGCCGACGATGGGCAGCACCACCAGGGCCAGGATCATGAGGATGGCCTGGACCACGTCGGTCCAGACGACGGCGGTATAGCCGCCGAGAAAACAGTAGGTGGCGACGGCAAAGGCGGCGATAAGAATGCCCAGGGTGGAGCTCCAGCCGAGGACGGCGGTGAAAACGAAGCCCATGGCCAGGAGCTGGCTCGCCAGATAGGTCATCATAAAGATGAAGATGATGCCGGCGCTCAGCCAGCGCACGGTGTCGGCCCGGTGCCGGAAACGGGAGGCGAAGAAGTCGGGCAGGGTGATGCAGTCGTGCCGTTCCGTGTAGCGGCGCAGGCGGGGGCCGAGGTACTTCATGCCGATGAAATCCACCAGGCAAAAGCCGACGCCTACCCAGGCGGCGTGGATGCCCATGAGGTAGGCCATGCCGGCGTGGCCAAGCATGGTGCCGCCGCTGCGGCCGCTGGCGGCGGCGCTGAGAGCGGTCGCGAAGGGGCCCATGGATCGGCCGCCGAGATAATACTCCTCGGCGGAATTCTTGGCGTAACGGGCGGCAACTACCGAAATGCCGATCATCGCCACCAGGTAGGCGATGAAGGTAATGCTGGTTACATTCATGGCTGCTCCTTGTCGGCCGGCGTCCGCGGGAGCGGGCGCGAGCGGCCCTCTCAAGTCGGTAACGTTACGGCCGCCGGTCCATCTGCCGCCGGGTCCACCGGTTCACCAGCACCACCGCCGCCACCGCCAGGTAGGCGAGGGGAATGCCGAAGAGGAAAAACAGGGAATCGTTGATGACCGTGTCCATACAGAATCTCCTTTGCTGTGATCGCCCCCGCTTGCGGATCGGAGGCCGGAACGCTACAATCGAGATACCGATTTCTTGAACGGATGCGTGGGACTTCACTCCAGGCCGGAGTAGGGGCGACCCGGGGGGAGCTGGCGATGGCTAAGATGCCGATCAAAGAAGTGGCCCC
>JAJBSZ010000203.1 GCA_020861125.1 Planctomycetota bacterium
GTGTGGCTGGTGGCGAAGGCGATGCGGCCCAGCCAGTTGATCCGGTCCAGGAGCGGCACCTGGACCTGCAACAGCCCCTGGCGGGTGGCGGTGATGGTTATCTTGCCTTCACTCGGCCGGCTCAGTTCCAGGTGGTCGCCCCGGGCCGCCCCGGCCAGCCGCGCCGCCGCCTCGTCCTCGTGCAGCCAGCCGTCCCGCTCCTTCCAAACGTAGAGGTGTTCCTTGCCCAGATTGCGGAGTTCGGGGATATCCGCCGGGGTGACCACGTGCCCCCGTTTGAAGGCCGGGCCTTTGCCGCTGCCGGGAACGATGCGGGTAATGTCGTGACAAAGAACCAGGCCCACCGCCTGGGCGACGGGAACCATGGCCATCGCCGGCCGGCCGTCTCCCGCTTCCACCGCCTCTGCCGTTTCTGCCGCCTCCGCCACCTCTCTCGCCTCGGCCGCAAGGGGGTGTGCCGGATGAGCCGGGATAGCCCCCCGGTCGCTTTCGGGCACCTCTCCACAATCGCCGGTGTCGCCGCGGAGGATGGCGATGCCGTGGCGGAGGTCGTCGATCACCGCCCCCAGGCATTCCCGCACCGCCCGGGGACTGCCGGGCAAATTGAGGATGAGGGTGCCGCCCCGGATGCCGGCGGTCGCCCGGCTGAGAATGGCGCGGCTGGACGCGGCCGCGCCGATCCGGCGCATGGTCTCGGGCAGGCCCGGACAGAGCCGTTCCACCACCGCCAGGGTGGCCTCGGGGGTGACGTCTCGCCGGGCGAAGCCAGTGCCGCCGGTGGTCACCACCAGCGCCACCCGACGGCTATCGGAGAGCTGCCGCAAGGCATCTCCGATCCGATCCGCGTCGTCCGGCAGGCACTGGCGGGACACCACGGAAAAGCCCCGCCCCGCGAGAATGGCGGCCGCTTCGTCGCCGCTCCGGTCCTCCCGTTCGCCCGCCGCGCATCGGTCGCTGACGGTGACAACGGCAGCGTCATACATGGCCGTCCCCTTCTATAATCACCACCCGGTCGCCCCGCCGCAGGGTGCCGCCGCGCTCCACCCGCGCAAACACCCCGTGGCGGGGCATGATGCAGTCGCCCATGGCCTGGTGGATGCGGCAGGGGGCATGGCACTCCTTGCCAAACTGGCTGAGGACCAGCACCGCCTCCCCCAGTTGCAGCCGGTCGCCGACAGTCACCCTCGACCAGTCCACACCCTCGACCACCAGGTTTTCGCCAAACGCGCCCAACGCCACCACGGCGCCGGCGCGACGGAAGGCCTCGATCCGTTCCAGCGGCAGGATGCTGATCTGGCGGTGCCAGTTGCCGGCGTGGGCGTCGCCGGCCAGGCCGTGGCCGGCCACCAGGCGGGCACTGTCCCGCTCCTCCTTCGGGGTCCCTCTCGCCGCCGAGAGGCAGATGGCAGCCACTCGTCCCACGTTATCCTCCCAACCGGGACATGTGAACCTCTGTTGCCGCTGCCCGGCCATCGGCGAAGCGGTGCCCGGCCGGCCTGGTCGCAACCGCCGCCCGAATGGCCTGCCGCAGATCCCCGTCCGTGGCGCCCGTCCGCACCAACCCGCCTAGGTCTGCTCCCCGCTCATGCTGGAGACAAACGCGAAGAAATCCGGCCCGGGTGAGGCGCAGGCGATCGCAGTGGCGGCAAAACGGCCGGCTCACGGCGGCGATCAAACCGATAGGAACGTCGTAGCCGGGCAGCAGGCGGTAGACAGCCGGGCCGTTCCCGAGGCTCCCGGTCGTGGCCGTGGTGGTGCCGTAACGGCGTTCGATCCGCTCCAGCACCTCGTCTGCCGACAGGCCGTGAAACTGGCGGCCATGCCCCAGCGGCATCAGTTCGATAAAGCGAACGGAAATGCCGCGATCCAGGGCCCATGCCAGCAGCGGCAGGATCTCGTCTTCATTCAGGCCGCGGATGGGAACCAGGTTTATTTTCACCCGCAAGCCGCCCGCCTGGGCCCGGCCGATCCCGTCCAGAATCCGGCCGGGATCGGCGCGGCAGCCGGCGAGACGGCACAGGCCGCCGGCCGAGAGGGCGTTCAGGCTGACGGTGACGCCGTCCACACCGAGACGGGCCAGATCACCGGCATACCGCCACAGGCGGGTACCGTTGGTGGTGACGCTGATCCCGCCCGGAGCACGCGGTTTCAGGCTCTCAATGACCGTCAGGACGTCGGGAGCGAGCAACGGTTCGCCGCCGGTAATCTTGATCCGTTCCACGCCGAGGGAGGCGAGAACGCCGGCCAGCCGGAGGACTTCCCCGGTGTCCAGCGCCGCCTGCCCGCGATCCGAGGCCGGTGCGGTATCGGGACGGCAAAAGACGCAGCGGAAGTTGCAGGCGCTGGTGAGGGAGAGACGGAGGTAGCGGATCACCCGACCGTAGCCGTCCCGCAGACCTCTGGCCGGACCGGCCATGATCACGCATTCCCGGCGCGGTGATATTCGCCGGAGGCACCGCCCGTCTTGGCCAGGAGCCGGATGCCGTGGAGCTCCATGCCGCGATCAAGCGCTTTGGCCATGTCGTAGAGGGTGAGGAGGGCGGCGGTCACGCCGGACAGCGCCTCCATTTCCGCCCCCGTCTGCGCCCGGCAGACCACTCGGCAGGTCACCCGCACTCCCGTATCCTCCAGGGTGATTTCCAGATCGCAGCCGGTGATGGGAATGGCATGGCAGAGGGGGATCGCTCGGGGGGTGTTTTTAACCGCCATGATACCGGCGATGCGGGCGGTGGCGAGGGCATCGCCCTTGGCGAGGGACACGGTGCGGAGGGCGGTCAGGGCCGCGTCGGCCATGCGGATCCGGCCCTCGGCGATGGCGGTCCGGCGGGTCTCCCGCTTGGCCGAGACATCCACCATGATCACGGACCCGGACTCGTCGATGTGGGAAGCCATGACGCCCCTCCTGAGGAAAAATGCTAGCCGCGCGACCGCGGGATGGCAATGCCTTTTCTGCCTCCACTCTTCAACACCACGCCAACGCCCGGACCGCAAACGGCCCGGGCGCGGCGACGGGAGCGGCCGGAGTCGGTCGCCGCCCGCGGCAGATGACCGAACGACGGCCGGATGGCCGACGCCGGAGCCGCCCCCCTTCAGAAAACCCGCTTCCGGTCGCGCCGTTCCAACTCCGCCAACGCCCGGGCCGGGTCCTTCATCTTGGCCAGGAAAATCATGGCGGCGATGATGTAGGGTTTGTAGCCGGCTTCCTTGTACAGGGGCACCCGGTAGCGATCGAACACCGAAGCGGAGACCTCGCCCTCCCGGCAGGAGACGCCGGTGATGTCGGCCGGCAGGCAGTGCAGGTACAGGGCCTTGCCGTCCCGGGTTTTTTGCATCAGGGCCTCGGTGCATTCCCAGTCTTTGTGGGAGGCGTTCTGGGACAGGAGGTGCTTCTCCAACGCTTTGATGCCGTCGAAGTCGCCGTCGCCGTAGAGGGCGGTTCGCTTTTCCATGGCGGCGAAGGGGGCCCAACTCTTCGGATAGACGATGTCGGCGTCGGCGAAGGCGTCGGCCATGGAGTTGGACTTGACGAAGGTGCCGCCGCTGGCGGCGGCGTTCCGGCGCGCCACCTCTTCAACTTCCGGCATCACTTCGTACCCTTCCGGATGGGCCAGGTGCACCTCCATGCCAAAGCGGGTCATCAGGCCGATCACCCCCTGCGGCACGGAGAGAGGTTTGCCGTAACTGGGGGAATAGGCCCAGGTCATGGCGATCTTCTTGCCCTTGAGGTTTTCCACCCCGCCAAACTCGTTGATGATATGGGCCATGTCGGCCAGGCACTGGGTCGGATGGTCGATGTCGCACTGGAGGTTCACCAGGGTCGGGCGCTGTTCCAGGTTCTCCTCCTTGTACCCTTCGTGGACGGCCCGGGCCACCTCCCGCATGTAGGCATTGCCCTTGCCGATGTACATGTCGTCGCGGATGCCGATGACGTCGGCCATGAAGGACACCATGTTGGCGGTTTCGCGGACGGTTTCGCCGTGGGCGATCTGGCTTTTCCCCTCGTCCAGATCCTGGACCGCCAGGCCAAGCAGGTTGCAGGCCGAAGCGAAGGAAAACCGGGTGCGGGTGGAGTTGTCCCGGAAGAGGGAAATGCCCAGCCCGGAGTCGAAGATCCGGGTGGAAATGTTCCGCTCCCGCAGCAGGCGCAGGGCATCGGCCACGGCAAAGGTGGCGGCGAGCTCCTGGTCGCTCTTTTCCCAGGTGAGCAGGAAATCGTTCTGGTACATCTTTTTCGTATCGAGTCCGGCGAGTTTCGCGACGAGGGCGTCGAAGTTCATTGCTGATCCTCCAAAAGGAAAGAATGGCTAGTTGTCGGCGGTATAGATGGTCGGCAGGGCGGCGTAGACGGCGGCGCATTTCACCAGATCGGCCTTCCAGGTTTTTTCGTTGGGCGCGTGGGCCTCCTTTTCCTGGCCCGGGCCGAAGCCGATGCAGGGGATGCCTTCGCGGCCCATGATGGCGACGCCGTTGGTGGAAAAGGTCCATTTGTCGACCGTGGGCGTACCATACAGAGCCTCGTAGGCCGTGACCATGGCCCGGGTCGCCGCATGATCCTCCGGAATCACCCAGGTGGGGAAATAGCAGTCGGTGGGGTACACGAGGTCGGTGTAGCTCGGCCGGTCGTATTGGTACATGCTGACCGTGGCGCCGTATTGTTGCACCGTCGGCAGGGCGCGGATCTCCTCCAGGGCGGACTGGTAGGTCTCGCCGTCGGTCAGCCGGCGGTCGATGGAGATGGCGCAGCTGTCGGCCACGGCGCAGCGGGACGGCGAGGTGAAGAAGATCTCCGACACCGCCAGGGTGCCTTTGCCGAGGAACGGATCGACGTGCAGGCGGTGGTTCAGTTCCTTAACCTCACCAATGATCTCCGCCATTTTGTAGATGGCGTTGTCGCCGCGCTCCGGGGCGCTGCCGTGGCAGGAAACCCCCTGGACCTCCACCCGAATTTCCATCCGGCCGCGCTGCCCGCGGTAGATGTTGCCGTCGGTGGGTTCGGTGATGACCACGAATTCGGGGCGGACCTTGTCTTCGTTGATGATATACTGCCAGCAGAGGCCGTCGCAGTCCTCTTCCTGCACGGTGGCGGTGACGAGGACGGTGTAGCGGTCGGACAGGAGGCCCAGGTCCTTCATGATTTTGGCCCCGTAGACGGCGGAGACGATGCCGCCCTCCTGGTCGGAAGCGCCGCGGCCGCCGATCTCCGTGTCGTTCTCATAGCCCTCGTAAGGGTCGAAGGTCCAGTTGTCGCGGTTGCCGACGCCGACGGTGTCGATGTGGCCGTCGAAGGCAATTAGGGTTTTGCCGGTGCCCATATAGCCCAGCAGATTGCCCATCGGATCGATTTCCACCCGGTCGAAGCCGAGGCGACGCATCTCGGCGGCGGCGCATTCTATTTTGCCCCTTTCCCCGCCACTCTCGCCGGGAATGCGGATCATGTCCCGGAGAAATCTGCTCATTTCGGCCTTGTACCCTTCCGCCGCGGCCTTGATCGCGTTGAAATCCATGGCTGCAATCCTTTGTAAACCGAAAACCCAAGTATTCCGCCGCCAGGGCCCACGCCGCGGCAGCGGTCTGTCGGCCTTGTCCTATGGCGCCGGGTAGGCGCCGTCCCACACGATCCGCCGGTACATATCCGGGTCGGTATCCCCTTCGGTGCTGAACAGGAGTACCCGGGACGTCGCGTCCAGCCCGAGTGCCTGGCGGAAGCCGGCGTGGTCCTGGTTGATCAACACCTCAAGGAGCGCCCCCAGACCGGCGGCACCGCTCTCCCCCGACACCA
>JAJBSZ010000087.1 GCA_020861125.1 Planctomycetota bacterium
CGGATTTCCCCTGCGTCGCCGGGGATGACGTAGGTCTCGAAGCGGTGGCCGTTGTTGACGTTGGCGACCAGCACCTTTTCGTAGAGGTGCATGCCGGCCGGCCTGGTGAGGTTCTCGGGCAGGCTGATGCTTCCCTCGTAGTGCAGGCAGGCGTCTGTGATGGTGGCGCGGTGGATCTTGCTTTTCAGGAGCGTTATGCGCATGGCCCTCGTCTTTCCCCTCTTGCCGGATGGATAGGCCCGCCCGGCGGAAACGCTTGACCACCCCTATCCGGGATGGATACTTGACCGACTGGCTATTATGCGGCATCAAGTGTTCAAACTCAAGTCCAATCACCGCCGCAGCCGCAAGGTGGTGGTCGTCCGGCGATCGGGCCCGGACGCGACCATAGGGGATACCCGAGGCCGACGCGGGCGGGAGCACCAGTCGACCCGGACTCGGCGTCTCGGCCGCCTCGGCTTCCGGTTGTCCTGAAAGTGAATGCGCTTCGGGTTACGGTACAATCCAGAAGAAGGTAACTCTATGCCCGCCATCCAGGGGGTTCTTTGCGATCTCGACGGCACCCTGATCGATTCGGAAGGGTTGCACCTGGAAGCGTGGAACGCGCTCCTGGACCGGTACCACTGCCATCCGCCGGCGGCATGGAGCCAGGCGGGCATTGGGTTCCCCGATGTCATGACGCGGGATACCGCCCTGGCGCTGTTTCCCGAGCTGGCGACGCACGGGGACATTCTCGCCCAGAAGCAACAACTATTTCGGGAAATGGTGGCCGCGCGCGGATCCGCCCTGGTGTTTCCGGGGGTGGCTCGGCGGCTGCAAGCGCTGGCGGCGGCCGGCTTCCGGCTGGCGGTGGGAACCAACAGCGTCAGCCCGAATACCCGGGCCGCCATGACGGCGGCGGGGCTTTTCGATTACCTTCGCGTCTACGTATCGCTGGATATGGTGGCCAACGGCAAACCATTTCCCGATATCTACCTGGAGGCGGCGCGGCGCCTTGACCTGCCGCCCGAGCGCTGCGTGGTGCTGGAGGACTCGGCGGCGGGGGTCGAAGCGGCCAAGGTGGCCGGCTGTCTGGCGGTGGGGATCGCCAATACCGTGCCCGCCGACCGGCTGGCCCGGGCCGACCGGGTTTTTGCTTCCACCCCGGCGGCCATGGACTGGCTGTTGGCGGGTTTCCCGCCAGAAAATATTGTTAACGGACCCAGGTAAATTACCGACAGCTTTTCCGGCCCGTGAAGCGACGGGAAACCAGCCGTCAGGGTGGTTGACGGTGGGCGGTATCCGGCCGATGCCAGCCGTTTTTTATGCCGGCAAAAAAAACGATTTGATTTGACAACGGATCCCGTCATGAATCTAATAGATCTATTGTGAGGTGAGATTATCCGGTCTTCGTGCGCCGCGACACAGACCATTTGGAGGTGTATCCATGGCCAACATATCAAGGTTGAAAAACTACTTGCTCGGCAAGGGAATGTCCACCTTTGTTCCCGCCCTGTCAAAACATTCCCCCGACCTGTTACTCTCCATGATGGACAGGTTTAGCAACGCCGGCATTAAGTCCATGACTGACAATCACACCTGCTCGCCCTAGGACCTGGAGCGCCGGGTGGACTCCGCTCTCGGCTTCTTCGATATGTCGAAACGCAAGATCCCGACCCTGTCCAAATCCACCCAGCAAAAACTCGCCTTCAACCTGTTTTTTAACACCATCCACGTTGGTGATGAAAAACGGGCCGTTTATCGGGCCAAATACGGGGAAAACCCACCGTTTTTTCTGCTGATGTCACCCTCCATGGCCTGCGACCTCCGCTGCCAGGGCTGCTATGCCTGGAAGTACCCCAAGGATATGTCCTTGCCGATGGAAAAGGTCCGGGAGATCCTCACCGAAGCCCGCGACGAAATGGGCATCCATTTCATCGCAGTCTCCGGCGGCGAACCCACCTACTGGCCCCATCTGGAAGAGATGGCGGCCGAATTCGACGATATGTTTTTCATGGTCTATACCCATGGCCAGCGGATCGACGAGGACATGGCCCGGCGCTTTGGCGAACTGGGCAATATCTATCCCGCCATCTCCATCGAGGGAGCGCCCGAGTTCACCGACGCCCGGCGGGGCGAAGGCGCGCACCAGCGCATCCTGAACACCATGGACAGCCTGACCCGGAACGGGGTGCTGTTCGGCTTCAGCCTGACCCATACCAAGAAAAACCACGAGTCCGCCTGCTCCGCCGAGTTCATGGACGAGATGATCGAACACGGCGCCGCCTTCGGCTGGGTGTTCCAGTACATTCCCATCGGCCGGGAACCGGATATGACCCTGGTGCCCACCGGCAAGCAGCGGCTGGAACGGCGGGTGAAGATCCTCGAAGCCCGTAAGACCAAACCCTTGCTGGTATTCGACTTCTGGAATGACGGTGATTCCGTGGACGGCTGCATCGCCTGGGGCCGCCGCTATCTCCATATCACCGCCCGCGGCTATGTCGAGCCGTGCGTATTCGTCCACTTCGCCAAGGATTCCATCCACGAGAAAACCCTGGGCGAATGCATCCGCTCCGACGCCTTCCGGGAAATGCGGGCCAAGGCTCCCTTCCATGAAGACCGCCGCCGGCCCTGCCCGCAGATCGACCACCCCCATATCCTCCGGGATCTGGTGGACAAACATGGTCTCTTCCCCACCCACGAAGGGGCGGAAGATATCATCGGGCCGCACTTCGACATGCTCTGCCACAGCGCCAATTCCTTCGCCCACGAACTGGCGGAGCACGACAAGCAGCAGTGCGGGTCCTGCGTGGCGCAAGAGGTCGGCATGTGCGCCTGCGGCGGCGACTGAGAACCACAATGCCAGTGCCGGAATTTAAACCGAAATGACCTGCGGCTCCCCCTCTGGTGGGAGCCGCTTTTTTTGGCTAGGATACCCGTAACCGTCAGCGGGAACGCCGAGTACCTACCGGTCTCCCTGCCGATGGATTTTCATAGCAATGTCCGTCCGGTATAATGTCCTGTACGAGCCTGTTCCAAGGTCTATATAATATCCTGTACAGTACCTAAACAATTACGGATGGCCTGTACGTTTTATTGTACGGGTCCCTGTACGAATGTCCCCTGCGGAGTGTTTCCATGGCGTCCGTAGGATCTCCTGTAGGGGCGTACTCGGTGGCGAGATGGCGCACCGGTGGGCCGATCCGTTGTGCCCGCTATCAGGTATCTGTGTAACCTTCCAATGGCTTCGCTGACACCGTACCAATCCTCGGGCCGCCGTCGTGCGTCGGGTCCCCTTCCCAACCGCTCTCCCCCCCCATTTGCCTTTCCGCCGGGCCGATGCGGTGTTGGCCGCGGCATGTCCCGTAGGACCATACATAATGGCATGAGGGACATCCCGTTTTGCGTCAGGCCGGCGGGTGTACCGGTGGTGGTCGGGCCGGTGGCAGAATCAAAGGGAGAAGGGTGGCTCTTGGTGGGTGACAACTCGTACATCCCCAATACCCTAACTAACCGATATCCGTCGCCACCACCAGGACAAACGGGGTACCCCGAGCGGGTACCCATAAACAAGCGCCTGTCCCGAAGGACAGGCGCTTGAACTATGTGCACTACCGGTACCCGTAGGGGTATGGTTACTTCAGGGTGTAGCGAGCGTCGCCGGAAGCCGAGGCCATCTGGGTGTCGGCGGGGGCGGCAACGGGGGCGGCCGAAATCGGGCGGCCGTAGGTGGAGACGGCGTTGGACTGCAGACGCCAGACCATGGAGGCGGGCTGCACGAGCCGGCGGCTGGTGATGGTTTCCTTCTTCTCCGGAATCGCCTGGCTGGTGAAGCTGGGGGCCTTGGTCTCGACCAGCACCGGGACCTGCTGGGTGGTGGCGGGGACGGTCTGCCATTCGACGCGGGCCGGGCTTACCACAGCCTGCGCCTGATAGGTGGCTTCCTTGGCCGGAACCTTGACGCGACGGACTTCAGCGGGCTTCACGACCTTGCGGACCATGATCTGCTGGGTCTTGGCCGGGACGGGAATGCGCTGTTCCTGGGCGTCGGAGACCAGTTCCTTGGTGACGACGTCACGGTACTTGGCCGGGGTCTCGCACACGGTCCAGCAGAGGTTGCCGTCATCACAGGCGACGCGCTGGAAGGACTTGCGGGCGGGCTCGACCACGATCCGCTTGGGAACATCACGGAACTGGGCGGGGACGATCTGGATCTGTTCGAACGCCGGGCAGACTTCGACGGTCATGGGAACGTCGTTGAACTGGGGCGGAATCACTTCCAGAACTTCATACTCTTCCTGACAAACGTAGGGCACGGCCTTGGGCTGGAGCTGGGCCGGGACCACTTTGCCCACGCGGTAGGCGGGGACGCAGGGAAGAGTTTCGTTACGGGTGGAATACTCGCCGGGAACCGGAACCTGGAAGTTGGCCGCGGGGCGGACAACCACGGTTTCCGTGACGTTCTCGTACACGGCGGGCTTCTGAATCAGACACCAGGACAACCCGGGAGGGGCGGGCGGCATCGGCTCGCCTTCCCTGAACGGCACTTCATCGCCGGGGGTCGCGGCAAAAGCGGCACCAGTCATGGCCACCGCCATAATCGCGGATAAAAACAGACCTTTACGCATTTTCTCCTCCTTCAAATTAAGCAAATAACTCGGATACGAACTGGCTGTAGCCTGTATCGGAATGCCTCCCCGCATCCGATAACCCGCCTGGAAAAAACTCCAGACACGTTTCTCCATTTCACATAGAATGGCCGGTTCTGTCAAGGGAAAAATGACAAATTCCAGAGTTGTGTGTAATAAAAGACATACTGCCAGTTCCTGCTTTCTTCCCTCCACCCGCTAACTACCTTGCCCACTCAAAACTCTACTGTCCTCCGGACGGTAAATCCCGGCCGTCTTTCAAGGATAAAACCAAAAAAACCGCGAAAAAACCCGTGAAACTTCACGCGGGGAAAGATGGTGTCCCCTTCCCCTATCGACGCAAAACCGGATATTCCGCACCTTTTTTTCACCGGGCATTCTGCCGCCGTGCCCGCGGTCCACCCCCGTGTCGAAACCGCTTCCGGGACGGCTCATAGGGACCGCCGGTACGCCGGGGATCCGAAAAAATGGCGCTCACCCCTGTAGCCTACCGGACATTTTTTTGATTGTCAACCGGCAAATTACCGTATAATTGCCACCGCGAGATGTGCGTCCCACTGAAAGGAGACAGGCTCCATGCGCAAAAACCTCATGCCGGGCATCGATTGGGTCGGCGCCATCGACTGGAATGTCCGCGATTTCCATTCCTACACCACCGAACGCGGCGCGACCTACAACGCCTATCTGGTCCAGGATGACACCACCGCCGTCATCGATACCGTTAAGGCGCCATTTTTCGACCGGTTTTATAAACAGATCACGGAACTGGTCGACCCCGCCGCTGTCAAGTATCTGGTCTGTAACCACGCCGAACCCGACCACTCCTCCGGTTTGCCGCTGGCGGTCCGGGCCTTCCCCAATGCCCAGATCGTGGCCGACAAGAAATGCCGGGACACGGTGGTGGCCTATTTCGGCGGCGACGACTGGAACTGGCGGATCGTCGCCACGGGCGACGAGATTTCCCTCGGGCGGCGGACCCTGCGCTTTATCGAGACGCCGATGGTGCACTGGCCCGACTCCATGTTCACCTATATCCCCGAAGACGAGCTGTTGTTCTCCATGGACGCTTTCGGCCAGCACATCGCCTGCGCCGCCCGCTTCGACGACGAAACCGACCTCGCGCTGGTTATGG
>JAJBSZ010000047.1 GCA_020861125.1 Planctomycetota bacterium
CCGTGATTGGTACAGTAGCCACCTGGGAGGTGAAACCTGGCGGCCGGTATGGGGGGAAAGCCTATGTGGCTGGCGATTTTTGCGGACGTGACCTGTATCTTTCTCGGTGGGTTGCTGGGCACCTATGCCGGTCGCCGCATGCCCGACAAGATACGGGAAGGCTTGCTCATGACCTTTTCCCTGGCCTCCATGACCATGGGCATAACCAACATGGTCAAAATGGTGCATCTGCCGGTGGTCATCCTTGCCCTGCTGCTCGGGATGATTGCGGGAACCCTCCTGAACCTGGAAAAGTGCCTGCGGCACGTTGGCGAATGGGCGGCCTCGGTGTTTATGCGCGGCCATTCCCTGGAAGCGGGCAACCGGGCCCGCAGTCTGGAATATTTTGCCATCGCCGTTATTCTCTTCTGCGCCGGCCCGACGGGGATCTTCGGCGTGATGCGGGCGGCCATCGGCGGCGACACGTCGCTCCTCTACTCCAAATGCTTTCTGGACATCTTCACCGCCGCCATTTTTGCCGCCAGCGCCGGCATCGTCATCTGCCTGCTGAGCGTCCCTGTGGTGATCGTGTTTTCCACCTTCGCGCTGGTTGCCGGGCTCATCGCCCCGTACATAACACCCGCCATGCTGGCCGATTTTTCCGGCTGCGGCGGCGTCCTGGTGCTGGCGGTGGGTTTCCGTATGGCGGAAATAAAGATGTTTCATGTCACCGACATGTTGCCCGCCCTGTTGTTCGTCATGCCCTTGTCCTCCCTCTGGGTTATCCTCCCGTTTTAAGGGATGCGACCCGAAGCCGTACGGGCCGGTAAAAAAAAACAGCCGGACCAATGTCCGGCTGTTCTGGGTTTTTTTCGTTTCTACCACCAGGTGCTGGTTACCACTTGCGCTTGATGTTGTAGAAGGCGTCGGTACCGGCGTAGACGGCGCCGACTTCCAGTTCTTCCTCGATGCGAAGGAGTTGGTTGTATTTGCAGACGCGGTCGGTGCGGCAGAGGGAGCCGGTTTTGATCTGGCCGGCGTTGGTGGCGACGGCGATGTCAGCGATGGTGGCGTCCTCGGTTTCGCCGGAGCGGTGGCTGATGACGGCGGTGTAGTTGGCCTTCTTCGCCATTTCGATGGCGGCGAGGGTTTCCGTCAGGGTGCCGATCTGGTTGACCTTGATCAGGATCGAGTTGGCGCAGCCCATTTTGATGCCTTTGGCCAGACGCTCGGTGTTGGTGACGAAGAAATCGTCGCCGACGATCTGGAGGCGATCGCCCAGCTTCTTGGTCATCATCTCGTAGCCCTTCCAGTCGTTCTGCTCCAGGGCGTCCTCGATGGAGATGATCGGGTACTTATCGATCAGTTTTTCCCAGTAGTCCACCATCTGCTGGGTGGTCTTGGATTCCTTGGTGGATTTCTTGAAAACGTATTTGCCGTTGCTGAAGAACTCGGACGAGGCCGGATCCATGGCGATGGTGATTTGCTTGCCGGCTTTGAAGCCCGCGCCTTTGATGGCTTCCATAATGGCCTTGAGGGGCGCCTCGTTGTCCGGGAAGTCGGGGGCAAAACCGCCTTCATCGCCGACGCCGGTATTGAGACCCTTCTTCTTCAGGACGCTCTTAAGGGTGTGGAAGATTTCCGTGGCCCACTGCAGGCCTTCGGAAAAGGTCTCGGCACCCACCGGCTGGATCATGAATTCCTGGAAATCGACGGAGGAATCGGCGTGGGAACCGCCGTTGATGATGTTGCACATCGGAACCGGCAGGGTGCGGGCGTAGGCGCCGCCGATGTAGCGGTAGAGGGGCAGGCCGGTGCAGTCGGCCGCGGCCTTGGCGACGGCGAGGGATACCCCGAGAATGGCATTGGCGCCGAATTTCGATTTGTTCGGCGTTCCGTCGGCCTTGCACATGAGCATGTCGACGGCGATCTGGTCGGTGGCGTCCATGCCGATGACGAGGGGAGCGATTTTCTCGTTGACGTTCTTGACGGCCTTGAGAACGCCCTTGCCGCCGTAGCGCTTTTTGTCGCCGTCGCGAAGCTCGACCGCTTCGTGCTCGCCGGTGGAGGCGCCGGAGGGAACGGCCGCGCGGCCGAATCCGCCACAGGAGGTGATTACGTCAACCTCGACCGTGGGATTGCCGCGCGAATCGAGAATTTCCCTGCCCTGCACATTGATAATTTCCGACATTCCAGATCCTTTCAAAAGAGTACCTAATCATACCGCGGGTGATGGCGCGTTTTTGCGCATAAATGCTGGCTAGACCGTCACTATCGGCCGGAAATGCATGTCTGTCAAAGAAAAACTCCCCTGCGGAACCGTTTCAGGCTCCGGGAAAGGGAGCGCAGCCGATGCCGACAGACCGCCGCTGTCACCGTCGGTCGCCGTACTGCCAGTTGGCGGCGACGATACCGTCCCGCCAGCGATCCAGTTCGCTGTTCATCGCTTCGACCGCGGCGACGGAGATGCCGTCCGTGCGGATCAGACTGACCTGAATGAAGGCGCCGGGCAACGCGATCACGGCGGTGGCCCGGTAGGTCAGATGGGTTCCGCCGTTTCTATCGACCGTTTTTTCAAACTGGCCGTAACAAAAGGAATGTTCGCGGACGGCAAACGGCTGCAGCCGCCAGGAATACTGGAGCCCCCGGGCCTCATCGTGCGGCGCGTCGGGGGGATGCACGCCGGCAATTCGCCAGTCCGCGTCCACCATGGTCCGGTAGGCGGCGAGAACGGTGCCGGCGCGCTCGTTGCTCTCCCGAACCACGTTGATGGTGGCGAGCACGGTGTCCGTTCCGGCTTCCCCGGCCATGGTTTTGCCATAGACCGCCAGACTGTCGACCATGCCTCGTTCCCGAAGGGAGGCGGTGAACGGACCGTCATCGAGTTGAAACCCTTCCGGGGCGGGGATGAAAATCACCCGGGACGGCAGCCGGAACGGTTTGGCCGTCTCCAGCAGCCGACGCCGGGTATCTTCGCGCTGCAGCAGCTCACGGCGCAAGGCCGCCGGCACGCCCGTTTCCGCCACCGCCATACCCACGGCGCGGCGCTCCGCCACTTCCCGGCAGCGGGCGAAAAAATACCGATGCCGTTCCCGTGCCTCGGGCATCAGGTACAGGAATTTGAATTCTTCCCGTTCCAGCAAGGGCAGGGCATAGAGGGCATCGGAAACGGCGGCGGCATCGTCGTGAAAAACCTGCCGCGCCAGTGGGCTCAGGTCGTCGTAGCGGATACCCGGCAGCGCGACGGTCCCGTGGACCGGACGGCAGGTCAACTGCTCCCTGTCCTGTTCGTCCGCCGCCAGGACGGTGGCGGCCACCGCCAGCAGGAGCGCCAGCACCACGCCGGCGAATGGGCGTGTCATCATGATGATCCTCCGTGAAACAGCCCCTCGGGCGGCCGCACGGCCGCTCTGGAAGTGATGTGTAGGATAACGCCGTGGTATCAGCCGGAGGTTCGTCGGACGGTGGGTGGCGACGTCGAAATCATTTGGGTAAATGAGGAATTTTTCCGTTGCTGCCGGCGGCGGCGGTTGGCGGGGAGGCCGAGGAATCACAGCCGGCGGAAATGTTGCGCCACGAAAGGTGATAGCCTTAGTATAGGGTAGGGGTCAGTGTATAAGGAGTGCGAAATGTTCTGGTCTCTCATTTCATGGCAAAGCGTGATTGCTGGTACCGTCACCACTTTGGCCATATCAATCATTATGGCGATCCTCGGCGTGGCGCTGGGTTTCTCCGTCGTCAAGCCCACCTCCCACCATCCGTTCTCCGGCATGGGTACCGCGTTCAGCATCTGGTCCGCCATTTCCATCATCCTCAGTTTGGCGGCGGGCGGATTTGTGGCCGGCCTGTTTTCCGGCGTCAAAGGCTATGAACATGGGTTCATGGTTTGGGCGACCGTCCTGCTCGCCGGCACCCTATTCAGCGGTATGGCCTTTGGATCCGCCATGCGGCTGGTGGGCTCGGCCGTGCGCGAGGTCGGTTCCGGCGCCGCTTCGGTTGTCTCCACCGTCGGCGGCGGCATGTCGCACCTCGCTTCCAGCGCCGTGGACCACATCCGCCACTCGGTGGACCTGACTTTCGAACATGAGGACATCGGCGACGAAGTTGAATCCATTATGCGTGACACCGGCATCAAAACCCTGCAGCCGGACTTCCTTCATCAGGAAATGCGGCAGGCGCGTTCCGACCTGCGCAAATCCCTCCATGCCCTGAGTCTCCATACCGACAACTACGAGCAGATCATCGACGATTTCATCGACCGGCAAAAGGCCCGTCTCGGCCGCATTACCGACGGTATCGACAAGGACAGCGCCGTCGCCGCCCTGATGAAGGCGCGCAATATTTCCCAAACCGAAGCGCAGCAGGCGGTGGACAACGCCGTCGGGGTCTATGAAAAGGCGGTGGACAAGGCCAAGCGCACCCTCACCGAAGCCCACGATGAACTGGAAGAGACCAAGGAACACCTGAAGGAAATGGGCGAGCATGCCCGAATCAAGGCCGATCACTTCTCCTCCAGCGCCGCCCGTTCCGCCCTCGCCGCCGGCCTGGCCCTGGTCCTCGGCGCGGCGATCTGTTGCTTTGCCGGCGTCTACGGCACTCGGGTGACCGCCCGCGACCCTTCGCTCATCGAAGCCCGCCGCAGCGTCTACATGCCGACGGAGCAGCAGATGGAAATCGTCTTCGAGCGGCCGCAGTAACTAAAAATCCATCCCCATCCGCCCCGACGAGGGAAAAGAGAGCTTCTCTTTTCCCTCGCTTTTTTTTCCACACTCGCCTTGGGAATGCTGTTTCGGGGTACGGCTGCCCATCGGAATCGGTCAGTCGCCGGGCATAAGATCGGTCAGGAGGGGCATGTCGCCCAGTTCGTAGCGATGGCGGAACTGGGAAATTTCCGTTTCGTTGTATAGCTTGGGATCCAGGACCAGCGCTTCCACCGGCAGCGGCCGCCGGTTGCCGACTTTGACGTTGATCACCACCGGTTCCTGCGCCTGGCGGGCGGCGGCGAAGGCAGCCCGCGCTTCGGCCCGGGTGGTGACGGTCAGACCCACCGCGCCCATGGCCTGGGCCGCCATGGCGAAATCGATGTCCGCCAGATCCACGCCGTAGTAGGGTTGGCGATCGTCTTCCTGTTCCGCCTCGATGAAGCCAAGGGCATGGTTGGAAAACACCACGTTGATGATGGGCAGCCGGTAGCGGACCTGGGTAGCGATGTCCTGCATCACCATGGCAAAGCCACCGTCACCGCTGAGGGTGAAGACCTGACGGTCGGGAAAGGCCAGTTTGGCGGCAATGCCGCCAGGGACGGCGTAGCCCATGGTGGCGAACAATCCCGAGGTGGTGAAACGCTGTTCCCTGCCATTCAGGTCCAGCAGACGGATGGCGTGGAGGGTGACATTGCCGACGTCGGTGACGAAGAGGGCATCCTCGGCCGCGATCCGGTTGATCTCTCGGAAAACCGGCTCCGCCCGCAACGGCTGGTCGTCTCTGGTTGCAAACTGCCGCAGCCAGGCGTTCCAATTTTCCCGATTCTGGCGGCAGGCGCGGAGGAAGGCCGTCTCCGGTCGGGCCGGCCCGGCCAGCCGCATCTGGCGCATGGTGACGCCGGCATCGCCAAGGATGGCCACGTCCACCCGGTGCCGGCTGCCGAGTTTGGCCGGGTCGACATCCACCTGCACCATCGCCGCCTCCGGGGGAAAACAGGATTTGGCAAAGGGAAAATCGCTGCCGACAAACACGATGCAGTCC
>JAJBSZ010000159.1 GCA_020861125.1 Planctomycetota bacterium
CCAAAGCCCTTGTCCGGCAGTGCGCTGAAAAACAGGGCAAACCCATTACGGTGGTTGATGCGCTGGCCGACGGCGCCTTCGGTCTCCCCCCCGAACAGTTCCGTGAAAAACTCATCGCCACCGCCCGCACCATCGCCGATCGCATCGACGTCCTGGTGATGGCGCAGGGATCGATGGCCTACGCCGAAGGGGATGTGGCCACCGCCCTTGGCCTGCCGGTATTTTCCAGCGTACGTTTCGGCGCGGCGGCGGTGCGGCGGGAGGTCGAGAAGCTGCGGCAAACGCGTGGGTAGCGGTGGTATGGGCCCCGCGGGTCGGTTTTCATTGTCTTTATTCGGGAGGGAATCATGAAAAGAATCGTTCTGGCGTCATGCCTGGTCTTGACCGCGATGGGGCTGTGCCCGGCGGCCGAAAAGGTTTTCAAAATCGGCTTCAGCACCAATATGGAAGACCCCCGCGCTCTTGCCGCCCTCCAGTTCAAGGAAGAGATCGAGCGGGAATCGGGCGGTTCTCTGTCTGCCGAACTGTATCCGTCGGGCCAGCTCGGCGGGGATGCCGCTCTCATCGAAGCCATGGCTCTTGATTCCGGCACCGTCGACATCATCATCTCCGACGCGTCCAACTTCGCCACCTACGAACCCAAGATGGGAATTTCCGCCCTGCCGTTCAGTTTTCGAACCTACGAGGATGCCTGGGAATTCATGGATTCGCCCATCGAAGAGGAAGTGGAGCAGTTGCTGATCGATCACAACATGCGGGTCCTCTCCCGGTACTGCAACGGCTTCCGCTGCGTCACCACTTCCAAGGGCGTCGTGGATACGCCCGCCGACATGAACGGCCTCCTCATCCGTACGCCGGAGAATCCGGTCATCATGGCGACCATGCGGGCCCTCGGCGCCAACCCCCAGCCCCTGGCATTTTCGGAATTGTACATGGCGCTTCAGCAAGGCACCTACGACGCCCAGGAAAATCCGATTCCCGTCATCTACAACAACAAATTGTTCGAAGTGCAGAAATACCTCTCCATCACCAACCACATTTATTCGGGCATGTGTTTTACCATCGCCGAGAGCGTGTGGGAGACGTTGTCCGAAGCGGAACAAAAAATCGTGGCCGCCGCCGCCGTATCCTCCTCGGCGTACAACCGGGAGCTCAACAAGAAAATGGCCGACGAGTTCATCGGCCTTCTCGGAACCTCCGGCGGCATGACCATCCACACCCCCGACCTCGCCCCGTTCATGGCCGCCACGCAAAAGGTGCTGGAAGACGGCAAGAGCGTCTACGGCGAGAGCCTGCTGCAGCGGCTGGAAGAATGGAAGGCGGAGCGGTAGCCGGAAACCGACCACGATGTATTCGGGGCGCGAACGCGTGGGCCAACCATAATACCTACCCGTCTTCCGCCGGGAGAAAACGATGCGTACCCTGCAGCGCTGGATCGACGTCACCACTACGGTGGCATCGGCGGGCATTATCGCCGTGTACATGATCATCGTAATCTACAACGTCGGCAGCCGGTACCTTTTTGGCGGCGGCATCCAGTGGTATATGGAAAGCTCGCAGTTTCTCAATATCTGGGCCATGTTTATCGCCGGCATCGGCCTGTGTGCCAGCAACGAACACCTTCGAGTGTCCATCATCGACGATATGCTCCCGGGGCGGTGGAAAAGGTACGACCGGATTCTGGTCTCCATTCTCACCTTTGCCTTTTACGCCTTTGTCGCCTATGCCACCTACCGGCTGGCCGGGCGAGCCCGCCAGACTATTTCCACCATGGAACCGCTGAAAATGTCCTTGGTATACTGGCTCCTGCCCTTCGCGGCCGGTGCCAGCGCCCTGGCGGTGGTGGTGGATCTCCTCGTGTATCTGACCGATGGCGCCACCGTCACAGACGGTCAAGGCGAGGGCGCCACCGTTTCGGACGGTGAAAGCCAAGGCCCTACACTCACGAACGGAGAAAATCCATGATCGCGTTCCTCTTGGGAAGTTTTTTCGCGATCCTGGCGGTGGGGGCTCCCATCGCGGTGGCCCTGGGGCTTTCGTCCGCCCTCTGCATGGTGATTTTCAAGAACGCCAACCTGATCACCATCGGCCAGCGGATGTTCGAAGGCATGAACTCCTTCGCCCTTCTGGCCATTCCCTTCTACACCTTTGCCGGCCTGTTGATGTCGAAGGGCGGTATTTCCAAACGCATCATCGATTTCTGCTATTCCATCTGCGGCCACTTCCTGGGCGGCCTCGCCCATGTCAACGTCCTGGCCAGCATGGTCTTCGCCGGCATCTCCGGCTCCGCCGTTGCGGACACGGCCGGTGTCGGCGGATTGCTCATGCCGGAAATGGTGCGGAAACGGTACTCCAAAGACTTTACCGTCGCCGTCACCGCCATTTCCTCCACCATTGGCATTGTGATTCCGCCGAGCATTCCCATGGTGGTCATCGCCGGCATTCTCGGCGTCTCCACCGGGAGGATGTTTCTAGGCGGCATCCTGCCGGGAGTGCTCATGGGCTTCTCGCAGATGGCGGTTTCGGTCTACGTCGCCAAGAAGGAAGGGGTGCCGCGGGAGGAAGGGCACATCGAGGTGAGGCGGGTCGTCGCCACCTTCTGGAGCTCGCTGGCGGCGCTGCTCATGCCCTTCCTCATCATCGGGTCCATCATCACCGGTATGGTTTCCCCTACCGAAGCCGGTGTCATCGCCGTGGTGTACGGGCTTCTGGTCGGCGGGCTGCTGTACCGGGAACTTACCATAAAGGACATCTGGGTCGCACTGTATCTCACCGCCAAAACCAGTGCCAAGGTGTATATCATCATCGGTTCGGCGGCGTTGTTCACGAAGATCCTCACCACGGCCGGTTTCCACCTCACCGTGCGCAATTCCCTGCTCGGGATCTCCACCAACCCCACCGTGATCATGCTGATCATCATCGCCATCATGCTGGTGGTGACCACCTTCATGGAAACGATCGCCAGCCTGACCCTCCTGTTGCCTGTCCTCTATCCCGTGGTCCTGGAGGTGGGGATCGATCCCATTTTCTTCTGCGTCATGGTGGTGGTGTGTACCGGGATCGGTCTGGTGACACCTCCGGTCGGCATGTGCCTGTATGTGGCTTGCGACATTATGAAAATTTCCATCGGCCGCGGGGCTGTGGCGCTGGTGCCGTTCATGATCGCCACCATCGTCTGCCTGATCGTCCTCATGCTCTGCCCGTGGCTGATCACCGGTCCGGCCGGATGGATCTCCGTGGGCGGCTAGGAGACCGCCCGCCACCGCGGCGCTCAAAATTGCCTGGAGAACGTATGCGCCTCATCAACAGTGTTTGCACCACCGTGATGTTCCCGCCCAGTCGCCGTGAGCCGGAGTATTTCCGCCGCACCGCCGCCTTTCTCGCCGGGCGGGGGGTGGATTGCCTGGAATTCTATTACGACGGTCCGGTGCCCGGCGACGCCCTGGGCAGGGCCTTGACGGATGCTGGTCTTGCCGGGATTTTTATCGCCGTCATCCCCTCCAAGGAAAAGAAGCTCTGGCTCTGCGATCCGGATGAGGACGCCCGCCGGGCAGCCATGGGGATGCACCGCCAATGTCTGGATCTCGCGTGGGAAAACGGGCTGTCGGAATTCATGATCTGTTCCGGGGCGGCGGGCGCGGACGTGGACCGACGATTGGATCAGCTGGCAAAATCGGTGGCGGAACTCCACGACTACGCGGATCAGAAGGGCCAGCCGATCCGGCTTCTCCTGGAACCCTGCGACGAAACCATGCAGGCGTGCAATGTGCTCGGGCCCTATCAGCGGTCGGTGGCATTCACGGAGCGGATGAACCGTGCCGGGCATCCCCTGGAACTCACCATGGACAGCGCCCATTCCGCCGAGATCGGCGAGGATTTCACCGCCGCGGTGCGGGCGGCCCGGCCCTGGTGCCGGCATGTCCATTTCGCCAATTGCGACATCTCCACTCCCGGGAGTGACCTGTACGGCGACAAGCACGTCGGGTTCGAGTATCCGGGTACGGTATGGACGCCGGCAACCCTGGCGCAACTCTTTGCCGATCTCCAGGAACTGTACCCTGATGACGAGGAGCTGCGCATCGGCATAGAAATCCTCTGCCGCGAGGACGACCCCTTCGCCTATTACGACAAGACCTGGAGTCTGGTTCCCTTCCTCCACAAGGAGCCGAAGCAATGACCACGGACGAACTGCGCCGCCGGGCGGATCGCCTGCGCCTCGATGTGGTGGAAATGGTCCATGCCGCCGGCGACGGGCATCCTGGACCGTGCATGTCCATCGCCGACATTGTCGCCCTGCTGTATTTCGACGTCATGCGGGTCGACCCGCAACGACCCGACTGGCCGGAACGGGACCGGCTGGTGCTGTCCAAGGGCCATGCTTGTCCCGTCGTCTACGCCGCCCTGGCGCGGCGGGGCTACTTTTCCATGGACGAACTGCCCCGTCTACGCACCCTGGAAGGTATTCTCCAGGGCCATCCGGATATGAACAAAACGCCGGGCATCGATACCGTCTCCGGTTCCCTCGGCAACGGCGTCGCCATCGGTCTCGGCATGGCTCTGGGAACGCGGTTGCAAGGTATCGCCAACCATACCTATGTCATCATCGGCGACGGCGAGCAGCAGGAGGGGATCATCTGGGAGGCAGCCATGGCGGCGGCCCAATTCCGGGTCGGTTCCCTCATCGTCTTCGCCGACGCCAACAACCACCAGTCCGGCGGCAAGGTGTCGGAACTCTCATCCCTCTACCCGGCGGCGGACAAATGGCGGTCGTTCCACTGGCATGTGCAGGAGGTGGACGGCCACGATCCGGCGGCATTGAAAGCGGCGGTAGCAACGGCGCAGGCGGTGGCCGACACGCCGTCCTATATCGAATGCAAGACGATCAAGGGCAAAAACATTCCCTATATGGAAAACAACAACGCCTGGCACAAGCGGACGCCGACTGCGGCGGAGGTGGAAGCCGCGCGGGCCGCCCTGGGAGATGCCCAATGAGTACGAAAAGCACCCGCGAAGCGGCGGTTCGCGCCCTGGTGGAAGCGGCGGCAACCGACCCCCGTATCGTCGTGGTTTCCCCCGACGCCATGCTGGCCGGCAGGATGGTGCCGTTCCAAGAGAAATTTCCGTCACGCTTTTTCGAGGTGGGCATCGCTGAACAGAATGCCGTCGACGTGGCGGCGGGTCTCGCCACCACCGGTTTGGTGCCGGTGGTGATCAGCTACGCCGGTTTCCTGACGATGCGGGCCTGTGAGATGATCCGGACGTTCGTCGCCTACCCCGGTCTCAACGTGAAATTCATCGGTCTCAACGGCGGCATGCTTGGTGGAGAACGGGAAGGGGTGACCCACCAGTTCTACGAGGACGTCGGCATTCTCCGGTCCATGCCGGGGGTGGCGATCCTCACGCCGGCCGACGCCGGCCAGGCGTTCCAGGCCGCACGGGCCATGCTGACGGTGCCCGGACCCGTCTACCTCCGTCTGGGAAGCGGACGGGAACCGGAAGTATTTCCAGAGGACACGCCGTTCACCTTCGGCACGATCCGCGAGGTGGTCCGCCATGGCGACGACCTTGCCATATTCGCGTCGGGCTTTATCATGAACCGGGCGCTGGCGGCGGCGGAGCGGTTGGCGGGGGAGGGCATTCGGGCCACCCTGGTGGACGTCGCCACCGTGAAGCCCCTGGACACGGAGG
>JAJBSZ010000461.1 GCA_020861125.1 Planctomycetota bacterium
ACGGCCACGCCATCGCCGCGAGTCCCGTGAGGCACTTTTTTGGACCCTGTTTCGTCTTCCAGATTGAAGACCTTGGTCGCGGCGGGGTGGTCCACCCGGAGCATATCCAGGCGTGGGAAGAACGGAACGGCCCCATTGCCGCGGGTGATATCGTCATCTTCAATTACGGCTGGTACCGGCTCTGGAAATTGATGCCGGACCACCTGCCCTTTATCACCGACTATCCGGGGTTGGGCGGTCCGGCGGCGGAACTGCTGCGGGAGCGCGGCGTCAAGATGGTAGGCTGCGATACCCTGGCGGTGGACGCCCAGTGCAATCCGGACGACCCGGCCCACCATGCCCTGCTCTACCACGGCGTGGCGGTGATGGAAAACCTCACCAACCTGGCCGAGCTCCCCGCCCGGTGCTGGTTCCTGAGCCTGCCGCTCCGCATCCGCGGTGGGTCCGGTTCACCCGTGCGACCGCTGGCGCTGGTGTTTGATGCGTAGTTGATCAGGGCCAAAATGCGGGGGTGGAGTCATGGTACCATAGAAATGGGACTGCGGTGACGACTACCGCCCCTCCCATAGGTTGGCTTGCTACAGCCTATTCCCGACGCCGCCGGCGCCGCCGGTGCAGTTTCACGTACGCCGCCACCGCCACCGCCGCCACCGCCAGCACCCAGAAGGTGGCGTGGCGCATGTAATAGTGCAACAGCTCCTGGTTCCGACCCACCAGCCAGCCGACTACCGTCAAGACGGTGACCCACAGGCCGGCCCCGATGCTGGTATAGAGACAGAACTTCAGTGGGTTCATCCGGCAGACCCCGGCCGGAAGGCTTATCAACTGCCGGATGATCGGGATCAGCCGGCCGATAAAGGTCGTGATCTCGCCGTGGGCGGCGAAGAAGCGCTCGGTTTTTTCCAGGTTTTCCTCATCCAGGAAAAAGTATTTGCCGTAGCGGAGAAGAAACGGCCGGCCCAGCCGCAGCGCCAGATAATAATTGGCCAGCGCGCCCGCCAGGCTGCCGAGGGTGCCAGCCGCGATCACCGGCAGCCATGACATCTGGCCCTCGTGGATGAGAAACCCCGCCGGCGGCATGACCAGTTCGCTTGGAAAGGGGAGAAAGGAACTCTCCACCGCCATAAGGAGGGTTATACCGGGGTAGCCCAGGGCCAGCACCGTTTCCGCCAGCCAGACACAGATCACCGTGGTCCATGCCGCCAGGGCTTCCAGGGTCGTCGCCGCCCACTGTTTCGCCGTTTCCCAAACGGTCATCGCCATTCTCCCGCCGGCGGGCGCACCGACCAGTCCCGCAAGGTGTCCACCAAGGCGGCCGGTGGCCCCTCCGCCAGGAGGGTTCCGCCGCCCACCACCAGCAGCCAATCCGCCAAATCGAACACCGGTTCCAGCTCGTGGGTGCAGACAACCTGGGTCAGTCCCCGCCTCCGGTTGGCCACGATGCACTCGCGCAATTCCGACACCGCCGCGTAATCGAGGCCGACGAACGGTTCATCCAGGAGGAGCATTGCCGGCGCGGCCAGGAGGGCATGCAGGAGGCAGAGCTTTTTTTTCTGGCCGAAAGACAGGGCGGTGACCGGGTCGTGCCACTGGCCGGCGAGGCCGAAGGAACGGGTCAGGGCGGCCGCTTCGGCAGCAAAGGCGGCACCCAGGGCGGAGGCGGCCTGACCCAGCATCACGTCATCGCCAACGCTGGCGCCCAGAATTTGCAGATCCGCATCCTGCAGCACCATCCGGGCCAGCCGCCGGCGATCGGCCGCTGTCAGCGCCCGGTTGGTGGCGGTCTCGATAAACCGGCCGGTCTGCGGTTCCAATAGGCCGGCCAGCAGCCGCAGCAACGTGGTCTTGCCGCCGGCGTTGGGACCGACCAGGAGGGTGACGCCCTGCGGGATGTGAGCCGACAAGCCGGCAAGGGTCGGTGGCTGGCCGGGGTAGGTGAAGGTGATCTGGTCCAGGGCGATCATGCCGTCCATCCCGTCTTCAGGCGCGGTGCCACCACAGGCGGGCGACCATGGCAAAAAAGCGCCCGGTATCCCGGACCGGGTTGATAGCGCTTACCTCATCGCCGTAGACGGTGGACACGGGCACCGACACCACCCGGAAGCCCTTGCGGCCCATGGCGACGATCATTTCGCCTTCGAACTCGTAGTTGCGGGAATGCACGGTCACCCCCTGCCAAGCCTCCCGCCGCAGCAACCGGAAGCCGCATTGGGTGTCGGGCACCCGCACGCCAGCCAGGGAGCTGAGGATCCAACTGGTTACCCGATTGGTCCAGAGCCGCGCAAAGGGCATGCCGGCGATATCGGCCATGCGGTTGCCGATAACGAGATCGGCGTCGCGCCCAGCGTCGAGAAACCGCGGGATCTCCGCTGGCAGATGCTGCCCGTCGGCGTCGAGGCAGACCACGGCGTCGAAGCCGTCGCCAAACAGGTGATCCAGACCGGCGGCGAGGGATGCGCCCTTGCCCAGGTTGTGGCTGTTGACGATCACGCGGGCGCCGACGTTTTCGGCAAGGTTGGCGGTCTGGTCGTCCGAACCGTCGTCCACAACCAGCACGTCGGGGACATACTGTCTGGTTTCCGCCACCACTGCCGCAATATGTCGCTCCTCCCGAAACGCCGGGATCAACGCCGCTACCTTCATAGCCGAATCCTTCGGGCGGGCGTCAGGGATAAACGCCGCCGTGTATACAATATTCCATGACCCCGCCGGACCCAGGCCGGGCGGGCGTCGTCGGAGCGGTCAGGCGAGAGGGCGACCGGCTGCCCGTCAGCCCTTGCCGAAGCCGTCGAAATAGGCCATCTGGGCCGCGTGATCCTGGGCTCCGATGCCGGCGGCCACAAACAGCCGGAACAGGTCCGTCACCGCCGAGGTCAGCGGCAGCGGCAGGCGCTCGGCCATGGCGAAGGCCTGGGCGCCCTCGAGGTCTTTGAGCATATTGTCGATGCGGCCGGTGGGGGTGAGGTCCCGGGCCGCCATCTTGGCGCCGTATTCCTGAAGAATGGCGCTGTCCGCCCGGCCGCCGGCCAACGCCTTCGGCAGTAATGACGCATCCACGCCGCCGGCTTCGGCCAACCGCACCGCCTCCGCCACTGCCTGGAAATTCAGGGCGCAGAGGATCTGGTTCACCAGCTTGGTGGTCTGGCCGGCGCCGGTCGGCCCCATTCGGGTGTAGTTGGCACAGAGGGAATCCATCACCGCCCGCGCCCGCTCCACCGCCTCCGGCGAGCCGCCGGCCATCACCGTCAGCCTGCCGACCGCCGCTTTGGGCGCCCCGCCGGACAGCGGCGCGTCAACCCAGACCGCGCCGGTTTCCGCCAGCAGCCGTGTCGCCAACTCGCGGGTGGATCGGGGGTCGATGGAGGACATGTCGATGAGCATTTTATTGCCATCGAGGTTCTCCGCCGCGCCGTGGTCGCCGAATACCGCCTCGCAGACGATGGCGGCACTGTTGAGGCTGGTGATGACAAACTCCGCCTCAGCGGCCGCGGCCGCCGGCGAGGCCACACCGCGTGCCCCTTTCGCCACCATGGCAGCCACCCGATCCTGGTTCAGATCGTATACCGCCACCGGATGCCCGACCTCCAGCAGCCGGCCGGCGATGGCAGTCCCCATGATGCCGATCCCAATCACGGCAACCCGCGCCGATGTGTCCATGGTCACTCCTTTTTCACGTGGCGGTATGCCGCGCGATCGCGCCGCATCCACCGGTGAACTCCCGTCACAGGGTAGTGGAAACCCCGCTTCGCTGCCAGTGGAAAGTAGCGGGAACCGCTGGCCGGAAATTCTTGACAGAAAGCGGTCGGCGTTTACAATCTGGTTCTATCCTACTCACGATCCGCGAATTCCGGTCTTTCAAGACGGCACCCGAAACGTATGCGACCTGCGCCAATCCTTTCGTCGACCGTGACCAGCCGCGTCCGCGAGAAGCAACGCTCCACCTTGAACCGCCCTGTTATAACCGGAGGAAACCACGATGAGCAAAAAGGTATTGATCACCAGTGGCCCGTTTGATCGCGCGCTGGCCAGCGAAGGCAGCGGGTACACCAAGGTCAGCGAGATGCTCACCGCCGCCGGCCTGGAGATCGTCAGGATGATCAAGCGGGAAGCCCGGGACTATTCCCTGGCCGATTTCGAGGGCAAGATGGACGGCATCCATGCCGTCATCGCCGGCTCGGAACCGTGGAACGAGGCGCTGTTCAAAATTTCGCCCGATCTCAAAATCATCTCCCGCTACGGCGTCGGCTACGACGCCGTCGACCTGGCCAAGGCCAAGGAATACGGCATCATGGTGACGAACACCCGGGTCATCGAGCTGTCGCGGGCCGTGGGCGAGGCGGCCTTGACCCTCACCCTGTCGGTCCTGCGCCACGTTCCCGCCATGTGCCGGGATCTGAAAAGTGGCACCTGGCAGGGCCGGCCGGGTCTGACCCTGATCGGCAAGACCGTGGGCATCGTCGGCTTCGGCGCCATCGGCCAGTCCTTCGCCCGGCTGCTGGCCGGCTTCAACTGCCGCATCCTGGCTTGCGACCCCTACGTCACCCAGGAAACCGCCGACACGGTGGGCGCCACCATGACCGACCTGGACCACATCCTGGCCGAAAGTGACGTGGTCAGCATCCATGCCCCCAACCTCAAGGAAAACTACCACCTGATAAACGCCGAAACGATCGGCAAGATGAAAAAGGAGGCCGTTCTCATCAACACCGCCCGCGGGCCGTTGGTGGACGAGAAAGCCCTGTACGAAGCCCTGGCCTCCGGCCACCTCTACGGCGCCGGTCTGGACGTCTGGGAGACGGAACCGACGCCGGCGTCGAACCCGCTCCTCGGGCTGGACAATGTGGTGGCCCAGCCGCACGTGGCCGGGGAGACGCGGGAAAGCGCCACCGCCATCGCCGAATGCGACGCGCGGCAGGTCATCGACGCCCTGTCCGGGCTTACGCCGCAGTATCTTCTGAATCCCTGACCGGCGGGGGCCGCCGCGGTTCTTTCCGGGGCAGCTCCCTCCCTCCGGCCCCGCCGTTCGCCCGCATCGGGACGGCCAGTACCCCCAGCGTGAATCAAGGCGGCCGGCACCGGGCCGGACGCCGCAAGCGACCGTTTGGCAGCGGAAGGAGCGATCATGCGCAGAATGGTTTTGGCGGCATTGTTGTTCGCGGCGATGGGGGTGGGGGCAAGGGGACAGGAGACCATCATCATCAAGGCCGGCAATGAGACGGCGAAGACCGATTCGCAGTATGTCGGCATGGAGGCCATGGCCAAGGAGGTCAAGGAGAAGTCCGGCGGCCGCATGGAGATGGAACTCTACCCGGCCAGCGTCAAGGGGACGCCGCAGGAAATGGTCGACATGGTCAAGAACGGCTCGGACGAGCTGGACATCTACCTGGGCGGCGCCGGCTTCTTCGCCAACTGGGACGGCCGCCTCAACGTCTTTGACATTCCCTACCTCTTCGACGACGCGCCGCAGGCCCATGCTATCCTGGATGGCGAGTTCGGCACGGAAATGCTTTCCGTCCTCGAACCGTTCGGGGTCAAGGGTCTGGCGTTCTGGGAAAACGGGGTGCGGAGCATCACCAATTCCGTCCGCCCAATCCGCACGCCGGACGACGTCAAGGGTTTGAAATTGCGGGTCATGCCCGGCAAC
>JAJBSZ010000090.1 GCA_020861125.1 Planctomycetota bacterium
AAAATCCAAAATAAATCCGCACCGGCATCGGCAGTCGCCGGGAATCGGATGGAGCGGGGGGGGGGAAACACGAGATGGCCGTTGCCGGGCTGGGGCGAGGCGGCTTTGGAACCGGCGCCCGTCGGTGCGGCGAAAGGGGGCGGTCAGGGTCCCGTCTCAAAAATAAGATCGCCGGGCGCACCGCAGGCGGCGCACCGTTCCGGCAGGGTGGACCCGGCGTACAGGTGCCCGCAGGAATCGCATACGCCGTACCGCGAGGGCGCGATATCGGTTCCGGCCAAGGCCTGCTCCACCGCCCTTTCCACCAACCGATCATTCACCCCTGCCGCTGTGCGGGTGCGGTCCATGACCTGAGCCGCCAGCACGGCGTCACTCATCTCCGCCGCCGTTACCAGGTCGTCCGCGTTCCGGCCCGACAGGCAGCCGCCGGCATGGCGGCCGGCCACCAGCCGCACCGCCGCGTCGTCCGTGCGCCGCAGCAGACGGTTGAGAAATCTCGCCCCCCGCAAGCGGCTCTCGGCCAGAGCCCAATGCAAGCGGGAAAGGTGCGGCAGACCGGACGCGGCCGCATCCTCGGCCGCCAGGCGCTCCAGCACCTGGGCCCGGCAGGCGGCGGCAAAGGCTTCCTCGATGCCGGCCAGCACCCCCGCTTCCATCTCCCTGCCGGGCTGGGGGGAAAGCACCCGGAGGGTTACCCGGGGCAGGCCGTCCTCCCCGACCTGGAACTCCAGGGCATGAGCCGGCGGCCGGCGCAGGCGGGGCAAACGCCGGAGGCGCGACCCGCCGCCGCCGGTGACCACCAGCCGCAGCCCGTCCACCTCGTCGATGAAATAGCCCCGGACATGACCGCAAAGGAGGAGGGTGATACGTTTCCGCCAGACGCCGACCGCCTCCTCGAACCGACGCCATTCCCTGTCGGTCAGGGAATCCCCGGTAAAGCGGTTGGGAGGCGGCAGGTGAAAGGCGACGATGATAGTGCGGCTGTCGACGATGGCCAGGGTGTCCCGGAGAAAGGCGAGGGTCCCGTCCGAAAAGGCGCGGCCGGAATTATCGAGAAGAATAAGGGCGAAATCTTCGGCCAGGATGGCCCGGTTGCCGAAGCCGAAATGCTTTTCGAACCCGGGGCCGTCCAGGCCGCCGGGCAGGACGTGCACCGGTTTGTCGGTGGTGCGGTTGATGAAGGCGGCGATGGCGCTGTAGTAGGGATCGCCTCCCACCGGCGCCACGTCGCCCGGTACGATGATAAAATCGCCCCGGGCGCCGGTGAGAGCCTGACCAAACACCTCCAGGGCTTCCGGTCCCTGACCGTCGGCGCCGGGGCAACCGATGACGGTGAAGGACCGGGCATCGAGTTCCTGGATCAGCCGGGAGATCGGCTTGACAATCACTTCCGCGCCTTTGCGGCGGCCTTTCCGGCCGAAGCCGCCTTGGCCGCCCGCCGGGCCTGGGCCCGGAGCGGCAACCCGTGCAAGCGGATGAAGCCGGTGGCCAGGGTCTGGTCGTAGGCGCCGCCGTCGTCGTCCATGCTGGCGATCATCGGGTCGTAGAGGGATTCGGCGCTGGTGCGGCCGACGGGCATGACATTGCCCTTGTAGAGTTCCAGGGTCACCTGGCCGGTGACGTGGCGCTGGCTCTCCTCCACCAGGGCAATGAGGGCCCGCATCTCGTCGCAGAACCAGTAGCCGTTGTAGATCAGTCCGGCCATGCGCGGCACCAGGGAATCGCGCAGGTTCATGAGATCCCGGTCCATGGTCAGGCCTTCCAGATCCCGGTGCGCTGTCATCAGGAGGGTGCCGCCGGGCGTTTCGTACACGCCGCGGCTCTTCATGCCGACGTAGCGGCTTTCCACCATGTCGACCCGGCCGACGCCGTTTCGGCCGGCGAGACGGTTGGCCGCATCCATGAGTTTCACCGGCGGCAGCTTCTTGCCGTTCAGGGCCACCGGCACGCCGCGGAGGAATTCCACGCTCACCGTCTCGGCCCGGTTGGGCGCCTTCAGCGGATCCACCGTGAGTTCGAACATGTCGGCTCGGGGCTTGGCGTCGGGATCCTCGAGCATGCCGGCCTCGAAGGAAATGTGGAGCAGGTTTTCGTCCGAGCTCCAGGGCTTTTTGGCGGTGGCCTTGACGGGAATGCCGTGTTTCTTGGCATAGGCGATGGCCTCGGCCCGGCCCTTGATCACGGAGGAGAAGTGGGGATCGCGCCAGGGAGCCACCACCTTCAAATCCGGCGCCAGGGCGGCGGCGGTGAGTTCGAACCGCACCTGATCGTTTCCTTTGCCGGTGGCGCCGTGGGCGAACACGGTGCAGCGTTCCTTTTTCGCCGCCTGCACCATCGCTTCGGCGATGCAGGGCCGGGCCAGGCTGGTGCCAAGGTAATACCGCCCCTCGTAGAGGGCGTTCATGCGGATGGCCGGGAAGACGAAATCGCGGACGAAATGCTCCCGCACATCGGCGACGATCACCTTCTTGGCGCCGCTCTGCAGCGCTTTCTTCTTGAGGGCGGGCCAGTCCTCGCGCTGCCCGACATCGGCTGCGAAACAGATGATGTCGTCACCCTTGTCGGCCAGCCAGCGGCAGATGACCGACGTGTCAAGACCGCCGGAATAGAGGAGAAGTACGCGTTCCGCCATGATCGGATCCCTTTTCTGAAACAGTCGGGCACATAAATGGACGGGGAGAAGGGCGTGGTACCCTTCCCCCGTAGAGACAGAGAATAGCAAACCGCCGGTTCCGGCGCAAGGCGGCGGAGGCCGTTTTTACTTTCCCGTGAATTCCACCGACAGCGCCAGCATCGACTCGGCCGGTCTGGTGCCGTAATCGTTGGCGTTGTCGAGATTGCGGAAGATGGCGGAGGCCAAAGCCTCTCGGTCCCGCTGCTCGAGGGTGGCCGCCACCGCTTCCCAGAACCAGTGGAGCTGGACCTTGGCGTTGAGGCAATTGCGGGAGGAATAAATCCCCTCGGTGACGCAGAACAGCGCCTGTCCCGGCCGGAAATCGTAGGTTTCGTCCTGACCCGTGAGGTTGGGATCCATGCCGAGAAACGAGGCGCCGGGGGCGGATATGTTCTGGATGGCGGTCTTTGGTCCGCAGAGCAGCATGCCGAGGCGTCCCGCCTTGGCCAGGTGCAGTTTGCGTTTTTTGACGTCGACGCGGAAGACGCAGAGGCTGGCCTGATGGGCGCGGTGCTTTTCCTGCACCAGGGATTCGTTCACCACCCGCAGGGCGTCGGAGAGCACGCCGCCCTGGTGGTAGGCGTGGAGTGCCCGGTGGGTGGTCCGCATGATGTGGCATACTTCGAGCACGGTGCGCAGTCCGGTGCCGTTGCAGCAGCCGATAAAGCCGAGAAGGCCGCCGTCGCCGGTGGGCATGAAGTCGAAGAAATCGCCGCCCGCCTCCAGGGAGCGTATGAATTCGAACCCCAGCCGGAGCTGCGGCAGCACCGGCGCTTCGCGGATCAGAAGCCGGCTGGTCAAGGATTGGGCGAAAAAGATGTCCCGCTCCCTGCGCTCGCGATAGCAGTTGGTGCGGACCCGTTCGAGGTAGGCCATGGTGGAGAGGGATTTGGCGAGGACGTTGAAGGCTTCGCGAGTCTTTCGCTTTCCGGCCTCCGGGGTGGTGGCGGCGAGGGCACCGAGTTCGCGGCCGTGACTGTAGAGCCGGGCGGTGAGAAGGCCCTTCATGCCCGCCGTGCTCCGCAAGAGTTCGGCGTACAGACTTTGCTCGTCGCCGGTGGCGACGTAGGTCGGGTACCAGTCCTCGCCGCCGTAGCCGCTGATGCGCTGCATCCGATCCGGATAATCGTCGGCGATGTATACCGCAACCGTTTCGTATCCCAGACTGCGGAACAGCGGCTGGAGCGGTTCGAACATCCCCGGACTATAGGACTGGCGGTTGTCGAAGGTGCCCAACGCCTCCTGGACAATTCCCAATAAATCGACGTTATCACTCATTATGGTGGCGCGCCCTTTTTCGCAGTATAAATCGATGTACCGATGCCATTGTCCCCGCTTTTCCATTGTATATCATTATTATGAGATTTGCCGGGGATTTTTTGCAATCCCTTGCCGGAGCGGCCCGGCGACGGGCCATGAAGGGGATTGCCATGACCGCCGGGAAACGGTACAATCCGCGGGACTGGTCGCGGACGGACCATTCCCGACCCCGTGCCTGACTATCCACGGTGCGAGGGATGAGCGCGGCGTCCACGACCGTACAAGCCCGGATTTCCGATCTCCACTTTCGTGGAAGGCCACAAGGGGCAATCATGCCGAACAAGAACACGTCGTCCTTGCGCGACACTTTTCTCGATCTCTGCCGGGTTCCTTCCCCTTCCCTCCACGAACGGGAGGTGGCGAAGGTGGTGGCAAAGAAAATCCGCCAGCTCGGCCTGGAACCGCTGGAGGACGAGGCCGGTCCTTCCCTCGGCGGCGACTGCGGCAACCTCGTGGTCAAGGTGCCCGGTACCGGCAAGGGCCCGCGGCTGCTGCTGGCGGCGCATATGGATACGGTGGAGACGCCCGGCAGCCCGCCGGCCGAACCCCGGGTCGACGGCGACTGGATAACCCGAAGCGGCGGCGGCATCCTCGGCGCCGACGACAAGTCCGGGGTGGCGGTGCTGCTGGAAGTCCTCGCCCGTCTCACCCGCGACGGCAAAAAACACGGTGACCTGGTGTTCGCCTTTACCGTGGCGGAGGAGATCGAGTGTCTCGGCGCGGCCGAGCTGGATCCGGAGATCTACCTTGGACTCGACGCCGGCGTCTCCCTCGACTATTCCCGGCCGTCCGAGATCGTGGTCGCCGCTCCGACCAAGGTGGCGTTCCGCATCACCGTTCACGGCATCGCCGGCCACGCCGCGTTCCCGGAACGGAAGATCAACGCCGCCCATGTCATGGCCCAGACCCTGGCCCGGCTGCCCACGGGCCGGCTGGATGAGTTCACCACCAGCAACCTCGGCATCATGCGGTCCGGCAGCGCCATCAACATCATCCCCGACACCGCCTATGCCGAATACGAGATCCGCAGCCACCGCAAGGACGTCCTGGACTTTCATGTCAAACGGGTCATTGGCATTATCGAAGGGGTGGTGCGGGAGAACCGGGTGTTTTCCACCGGTGGCGGTCAGGGCATGGGCGAAGCCGGCACCGACGCCTTTACCATCCGCTATTCCCACGTGGATGTGGATGTGGAGGTCGGCTACGAAGGCTACCACCTGGCGGACGATGCGCCCATCGTGAAAAAACTCCGCGCCGCCGCCATCCGCGCCGGCCTGGAACCGGAACTGGTGATCGCCCAGGGCGGATCCGACTCCAACATCTTTAACCGGCGCGGCCTGCCATCGGCGGTCATCGGCTGCGGTATGTACGGCGCCCACGGTGCGGCGGAACGGGCCAATCTCCGGGACATGGCGGACACGGTGGAGACGCTGTTGCAGCTGATCTACGAACCCCGTGCCAGCCTGCGCGGAAAGGTCAAGTAATGGCGGTGCAAACCCTCGAGGTGGGCGACCTCGCCACCTGCTGCTATATCGTGTCGCCGGATTCGCCGAAGCGGGAACATACGCCCTGCGTCGTCATCGATCCCGGCGCCGACGCCGACCGCATCAGCCGCGAAGTGCGGGAC
>JAJBSZ010000063.1 GCA_020861125.1 Planctomycetota bacterium
TACATGATGTTCATGCCGATCTGCATGGCCGGACTTTTCTGGAACTTGCCGATGCGGATGAGCGGCAGGGCGCTGTAGGCCATGACGACGGATACCGCCAGCGCCACCAGGTCCCGGAACACCGCCAGGAACGGCGCCGCCCGGGGGATCAGCCCGTCGATTGCGTCGATGCGGACGAAATTCTCCCGGGTGATACCGATGTTGATGCCCAGGAGCACCATGAGGACAAATAGGTAGCGGGACAACTCTTCCGACCAGGGCAGGCTATAGAAGATGACGTAGCGGGTGAAGGTCTGCAGCAGGATGACGGTGAGGAGACCCAGCAGGGCCACGCCGATCAGCCAGTTGATTGCCGACTGCAGCCGGCGGTGCAGGGCGAACACGGTGCGCATGGTTGCCTCCGGATATGCCCGGGGCCGCGCCGGATGGGCGACCCCGGGCGAGAACCTGCCTTAGCGCAAGGCGGCCATTTTTTCCAGGGTGTCGGCAAAACGGCTGCCGTATTTTTCCCGCACCGGCGCCGATTTCTCCACAAAGCCGGTCTTGTCCGGGGTGGTCACCACCATGCCTTTGCCGGTGAGCGTTTCCACGGCTTCGGCGTCCATCTTACGGCTGAGCTCACGCTCATACAGGCCGATCTCGTCGACGCATTCCTGGATGACGCGCTGGTCCTCGGGCGACAGGGCCGCCCAGCGGGCCGGGCTCATGATGATGAAAACGGTGGCGTAGCAGTGTTCGGTGATGGCCAGATGCTTGTTGACCTCGACCACGTTGTTCTTGTCAATGACGGTGGTGGGGTTCTCCTGGCCGTCAATGGCCCCTTGCTGCATGGCGGTATAGGCATCGCCCCAGGCCATGGGCACCGGGTCGGCGCCGAGGGCGCGCCACAGGTCCTGGTGGATCTGGTTTTCCATGACCCGGATGCGCAGGCCGGCGACGTCGTCCACCGAATTGACGTCGCGTCGCGAATTGGTCAGGTTGCGGAACCCGGATTCCCAGATGGCCAACCCCTTGATGCCGACGTTGTCGAGACGGGCGAGAAAGTCCTTACCGATTTCTCCGAGAAAGATCCGGTCGGCGTGGTCGTAGTCCTGGATCACATAGGGCAGGTCCACGGCGGAGATTTCCTGGACGAAGTTGCCGAGCACCGATTGGTTGACGACGGCGATGTCCAGGTTGCCGAGCTGGACGCCCTCGACATTGTCGCGTTCGCCGCCGAGCTGGGCGTTGTGGAAGGTATTGATCACGATGCGGCCGTCGCTCCGTTCCGCCACCAGTTCGGCGAAGCGGTCCATGGACTGGCCGATGGCCCCGTCGGCGGCGGACACCTGGCTCATGCGGAGTTCCTGGCCGGCCTGGCCGCGGGCGGCCGTGAAGGCGACGGCAACCACCACCGCCAGCGTGACGCGTTTCGCAAAGAACATTCCATTCTCCTTTATCATGCGGATAGCCGGAAAATTCCGGACGGACGATGAACAGGCGTCACGGCGTTTGCAGGGTGCCGTCGGTGAGACGGGTGCGGGTCCAGGTGGTGACGGTGTTTTCGCAGGGGTATTTGGCCGCTTCGGCCTCGTTGCAATCCACCCCGAGGCCGGGCCGGTCGTTGGGGTAGACGTAGCCGTCCCGGAACTCGGGCAGCCCCGGGAAAACGTCCAGCAGGGCCTCGCGCGGTCCCTTGAGCTCCTGGATGACGAAGTTGGGCGGCTCGGTTCCGGACCACTCCTGCAGGCCAAAATTCTGGGCGGTGATGTCCAGGTGGATGTTGGCGGCATGAGCCAGGGGCGACATGTCGCCCGGGCCGTGCCAGGCGGTGCGGACCCCGAACTGTTCGGCGAAGAGCTGCAGCTTGCGGGTCGGCGTGATGCCGCCGATCTGGCTTTGGTGCACGCGGATAAAGTCGATCAACCCGTCGGCGATGATCTGGCGCCATTCGTAGGGATGGTTGAACAGTTCGCCCTGGGCGATGGGGGTGGAGACCTTCTGCCGCAACTCGCGCAGGTACTCGTGCCGCTCGAGGGGAATCGCCTCCTCGAGGAAAAACAGCCGGAACGGCTCCAACTGTTCCGCGAACAGGATGCCGTCGCGGGGATGTAATCGCTCGTGGACGTCATGGCAGAATTCCACCTCGTAGCCGAAGCGGGCGCGGAGATCTTCCAGCAGCCTGACGGTATCCCGCATGTAGGCCCGGCCGTTCAGATAGACGCCGGGCGGCGAGCCGGCGGGGGCACTGGCGGGCGCCGGAGCGAGGCCGCCGCCGCCATAGCCGCCGCACTGCACCCGGACATGGGTGATGCCCTGGGCCAGGTAGCGCTCGACATTATCGCCGATCTCCTGGGCGTCGCGGCCGTCGGCATGGCGGTAGATGGGAACGCCTTCCCGCACCTTGCCGCCAAGGAGATCGTAGACGGGCATGCCGGCCAGTTTGCCCTTGATGTCCCACAGGGCCATGTCGACACCGGAAATTGCGTTGTTTTCGATGGGGCCGTTGCGCCAGTAGGCGTTGTAATGCATCAGGTGCCAAATCTGCTCGATGTTGGCCACCGGCTGGCCCACCAGGAGCGGCCGCAGATATTCCTCCACCACCAGCTTCACCGCCAGGTGGCGGTAGGCAAAGGTGGCGCAGCCCAAACCGTAGAGACCGGGCTCGCTCGTTTCGACCTTCACCACCACCAGGTTGATACCCTCCGGGGCGGTGCAGATCACCCTGAGGTCGCGGATTGTCACAGGCATCGAGAACTCCTTCTCGCAGTGGACCGGTAGTATGGGCGCACGGTACGACGGATCAGCCGCCAGCCGGCGCGGCGGCAAGAGGCGTTACGGATTTCGCCGGTCCGTTTCCGGCCGGTCGGCAACGGCCGATCGGTCAGCCGTCGGCCGAAGCTGCTCGAGCGCTTGTTCCAGATGCTCGGCCATGAGTTTCCGCGCCCGTTTCGAGTCGCGGCTTTCGAACGCTTTCAGGATCAAGGAATGGTAGTACACGCCGTCCTTGAATCCGAACAGGGTGTTGATGCGTTGGTGGTCCTGGATGGTGGCGCTGAACACATCCCGGAGGCTCTTTTCCAGGAGCGGATTGCCGGAGGCACGGCTGATCGCCATGTGGAAGCGGATGTCGTTGCGGACGAATTCCTCGGAATTGCCGATACTGGACACCATGCCGTCCAGCAGGCGGCGCAGTTCGGCCAGGCAGGCGTCGTCCCCCTTGGCCGCCGCCAGCCGGCAGCATTCCGGTTCGACGATGACGCGGAATTCCAGGACGGTTTCGATATCCTGGCACTCCTTTTCCCCGACCATGTCGATGCCGCGACCCATGGCCCGGACGTCGGTGGAGGTGATGAAGGTGCCCTTGCCGTGGTGGCTTTCCATGACGCCGAGGGCAATAAACTGCTGGATCGCCAGACGGATGCTCGCCCGGCTGACCCCCAGTTCCCGGGTAAGCTGATTTTCCGACGGAATCTTGTCGCCGACCTTCCACACGCCGTCGGCAATGCTGCCGCGCAACCGGTCGATGACCTGCTGCGCAACGGTAAGTTTGGTGACCGTCATGGCAGTGGCCCTTCCAACTTGACTGACAAGATACCGGCACTATACCCCCGATAACTTGTATGTCAAGTTTTAAAACGGAGATTATTTGCGTCAAAACCTGGAAATGTCGCGCGCGTTCGCGCGAAATTACCGCAACTTGTTGAACAAGTTTGGTGATAAACCGTTTCCCCATGATTTCGGATCGGACGGTCCCCCGGGGGGAGCGCCGGTGGTGCAGGACGGGTGTTATTCCCGGTGGATGGCGTCGGCCATGGCCACCGCCCGGGCTGTGGCGTGGACGTCGTGGACCCGGACCATCGCTGCGCCGTTCATGGCGGCGATGACCGCCAGGGCGACGCTGGCCTCCAACCGCTGATCCACCGCCAGGCCGAGGGCGTCGTGAATCATCCGCTTGCGGCTCAGGCCGGCCAGCACCGGGAAGCCGGTCGCGGTGAGGGCGTCCAGATGGCGGAGGAGTTCTCGGTTGTGGTGGTAGGTTTTGCCGAAGCCGAAGCCGGGGTCCAGCCAGATGTGGCCTCGGGGGATGCCCCGCCGTTCCGCCCATGCCGCCCGCTCCAGCAGGAAGTGCCGCACCTCGGTTACCACCGACCGGTAGGCGGGGGCGGCCTGCATCACCGCCGGCGCGGCCGGCATGTGCATGAGGATCACGTGGGCCCCCGATCCGGCCGCCAGGTCCGCCATGGCGGTGGCGTGGCGGTCGGCCTCGGTCCAGCCGCCGCGGAGGGCGGTGATATCGTTGATGATGTCCGCCCCTTGATCCAGGGCGTGGGCGGCGGTTTCCGGATGGTAGGTGTCGACAGAAAGCGGGGCGTCGCTCACCGCCCGGATCCGCGCCACCGTGTCCCCCAGGCGGGCGATCTCTTCCGCCGGGGTCAGGACGGTGGCGCCCGGCCGCGAGCTCTCTGCGCCCAGGTCGACGAGGTCGGCGCCCGCCGCCAACTGTGCCAGCGCCCGCTCCGCCGCCCCCGCCGGGTTGGGAAGGGGCTGACCGCCGCCGGAGAAGGAGTCGGGCGTCAGGTTGACAATGCCCATGATCAGCGTCTTATGGCGCGGCAGAGGCCGTCCCTGGCGGAAGTGCCAGTGGCTGGAATCAGTCATGGCCTGAAAACCCTCCGGGATGTGGCGGCGATGGTTTCGGCTAGTTCGGCCGGTGGACAGCCCCGCGCCGCCGCCAGCCACACGAGGGCCGCCTCCACCTCTTCCCGGGCGTCATGACCGGGAACGAGAAAGGCGTCCGACTCCAGCAACAGGCGATCCGCCGGCAACAGGGCTGCCCGCCGCCGGGCTCGGGGCGAATCGTGGCGGAAGGCATGTGGTCCCACCGTGAACAGCGCCCCCCGTTCCGCCAGCGCCTGGATATACTGGTCCGGCCCGGCAAAGGCGTGGACGATCACCGGACTGCCGGCGGGAAGCCCTGCCGCGTCCAGATCCGCCACAAAAGAATCCCAGGCCTTGACGCAGTGGCAATTGACCCCTCGTCCGGTCTGGCGGGCGAGGCGGAGTTGGTGCCGGAATGCCTCCCGCTGTTCCGGCAGTGGCGCGACGGCGGTTTTGGCGCCGTCCAGGCCGATTTCACCCACCCAGGCGCCGGGATCGGCTGCCAGCGCCGCCGCCAGGGTCAGGGGCCACCCCGCGTCGGCCCGAGCGACGTACCAGGGGTGCAGGCCGTAAGCGGCGGTGGTGCCGGGCCAATTCCCGGCGGCGGTGCGGATGCCCTCCCAATCCTCCGGCGCGGTGCCGCAGAGAAGCCTACCGGCGAGGGACCTAGGCGGGGCGGCAACCGGCACCGGTCGGGCATCGGCGGCCAGATGACAATGGGCGTCGTACAGCGCTATGGCCGGTCCTCCAGCAGCAACAGCCGGCCGGGCGGCGGCTGCGGCGGCGCGGCCAGCGGCAGGGGAAACTCCGCCGGCGGCGGGCCGTCGCCGAGGGCGACGAGGATGACGTCGACATCTTCCGTGGCAAAGCGGGCGATGCCGTAGGGGAGCGCCGGGCTGGCCAGGCGGACATAGCTGCTG
>JAJBSZ010000100.1 GCA_020861125.1 Planctomycetota bacterium
CCACGCCTGGGCCGGCGACGGGGGTACCGCGGCCGCGGACGGTGGCGACGCTGGCGATGTCGGACACCAGGTTTTCGAACTTGTCGTTCGGGTTGATATCGTTCTGGCCGTTGGGATTGGTCAGGCGGTTGGCGTCGATATCCGGTTGCATGTGGGTGACGAGGATCACCGGGGTGCCCGCGGGCAACAGGGCGATTTCCCGTTCCAGACGCTCCCGCGTTTCCCGGCACGGCCACATCTGGAACAGGAACAGGCGGATGCCGCACCAGTCGCGGCTCAGGAAAACTTTATGCTGGGCGTGGTCGAATTCCTCCGCCGCCAGATCGCCATGGGCCCGGCGGTACATGGCCAGCATGGCACCCGGGTCGGTGGCGGGGGTCATGGTGCGGAAAAAGCCGATGGCATTGCTGGCGTCGTGATTGCCCGGCACCACCACGACCTCCGCCCGATCGCCCGAGGCCGCGGTCAGGGTGATGCCGTCAAGGTATTGGGACTGGAACTGTTCCCAGCAGCGCTGCGCGGTGATCACCACGGCCGGGTCCGTTCCCTCCATGCGGTTGGCGATATCGCCGCCCGAGATGACGAATTCGGTGGCGGGTACCGGCTGACAGGCCATGACGCCGTTGTCGGCCGGAAACACCGCCCCGGCCAGTGCGTTGATGGCGTCCACCATGGCGGCGTTGACCCGATCCGCCGGCACGTCCGTCTGCCCCCGGAAGTGCGGCCGGGTGACGCCGTAGTGCTGATCGGAGGTAAATACAAAATGGGCCTGCCCACCGGCGGCAAAACCAAGCGCCACCACCGCCGCCACCACCACGGCCACCCGGCTCCAGACCGGTGCCCCGTTCCTTCCACACCCTGCGTGCATTGCCTATCCCCTCGTCATTGTCTGTGCTATGCCTTCCCGGAGGCGACCATACCCTCCGGCCGCCTCCGATGGTAGCGAGCAGCATGGCGTTCTGGTGACGTTGGTGTGAGTTTTTGGTGAGGATCGAAAAGGGCTGGGGTTGCCCGGGGAAAAAAGCGGCGGGTGAACGGCGCCGTCAGGCCCCATCGACCAGATCCGTCAGCCGGGTGGCATCCAGATAGGCGTCGATGGTGTGGTTCAGGCCTTGCCAAAAGTTTATGGTCGGGCAGGTCGACGCCCGCCGGCAGGGGTTGGGGGTGCTGGTGAGGCAAGCCACCACCGCCACCTCGCCGTCCACCGCCCGGATGATGTCGCCGGCGGTGTATGCGGCGGGCTCCCGGGTCAGCACATAGCCGCCCTGTGCCCCCCGGGAGCTCCGGAGCAGTCCGGCCCGGATGAGCTGGCTGGCGATCTGTTCCAGATACTTGACGGAAATCCCCTGGCGCTCGGACACATCGCGGAGGGAAACGAATCCGTCCCGGCCGGCCGTCGCCAGGTCCACCATCAGGCGCAGGGCGTACCGGGTTCTGGTGGAGAATTTCACGGCGCGGTCCCGGGCGATGCGGTTGCGCCGGACGCGGCAAGGGCGTCGGGATCGGGATTGAAACTGCCGGTGCGGTAGCCCGCCAGATCCAGGGTCACCCGGCGGTAGCCCAGGGCGGTGAGCCGGTCCACCACCGCCTGGCGCCGCTCGGGCGCAGCGAGAAAGGCGATGGCGTCCGCCTCCGCTTCGATGCGGGCGGTGTCGCCGTGATGGCGGAGCCGGACCTGGCGGATCCCCAGGCCGCGCAGATATGCCTCCGCCTCTTCCACCTGCCGGAGAGCGGCCTGGGTCAGGCCGTGGCCAAAGGGAAACCGGCTGGCGAGACAGGCGGCAGCCGGCAGATCGGCGGTGGGCAGGCCCAATTCCGCCGACCAGCGCCGGATCATCGCCTTGGTCATGCCCGCTTCACGGAGGGGTGCGCGCAGGCCGAGCTCGCGCATGGCCCGCACCCCCGGGCGGTAGTCGTCGGCGTCGTCGGCGTTTTCCCCGTCCACCACCGTGCCGTAGCCCTTTTCCCGGGCCAGGACCACCACCTGGCCCATGCCCAGCCGCCGGCAGTGGTAGCAGCGGTCGAGGGGGTTGGACCGGATGTTTTCCTCAGCCAGGGCGTCCACCGCCAGTTCGAAGTGGGGCAGCCCGAGGGAACGGGCGATGGCGCGGGCGCGGTCCGTTTCCTCGGCGGCGTACAGGGCACCGGTTAGTGTGGCGGCCGCTCCGCCGACCCGGGCCGCTCGGGCCGCCAGGAGAGCGCTGTCGACGCCGCCGGACAGCGCGACCAGCGGCCGGTTCATCCCGGCCAGCAGGGCGTCCACCCGATCCCGGCGCTCCTGTTCCGTGGCGGTACTCATATCTTCAGGCATTGCTATCTCCCTCGGTAGTGGCAGTGGCCGGTGCCGGGGCGGCATCGGGCCGGCGATGATGGAAATGCGGCGAGTCGCCCCGTTCGCCCCAGAGGATGCGTTCCTTGACGCTTGCGATGCGCAGGGTCAGGCAGGCGCGGCACTGGGTGGCGTTTTCCTCGAGGCAGGGTTTTCCCGCGTAGAGCTGGTAGTGTTTGCGGTGCTCGGTGTCGGTGACGTTGGGCATGATGACGTTGGCGCCGGCCAGGAGGCCCCGCTCCCGGCCGTCGTCCGCCAAGGCCTGCAGGGCGGTGGCGGCGGCGATGTTGACGTCATGGAGATGCAATCGGGTGACCGCGATCATGTTGAGTCCGAGGCGGAGCTGGCGCGCCGCGAATTCCGGGGTCACCGTCTGGCCGTGGCCGACGGGGGTGTCCGGGTGGTGGATATAGGGTCCCATGCCGATCATGTCCAGATCCAGTTCGCGGAACAGGCGGATGTCGTCGGCACAGTCCGTCAGGGTCTGGCCGGGCAGGCCGCACATCACGCCACTTCCCACCTGGTAGCCGCAGGCGCGCAGGTCGCGGAGGCACGCGAGGCGGCGGTCGAAGCTGTGGTCCGGCGGATGCAAGGCCCTGTACAGCGACCGGGAGCTGGTTTCCAGGCGCAGGAGATAGCGGTGCGCCCCCGCTTCCCGCCAGCGGGCGTAGGTGTCACGGTCCTGTTCCCCCAGCGAGAGGGTAATGCCCAACTGCCCGCCGCTGGCGTCCGTTATCCGGCGCAGGATGCGGGCGATACTTTCGGTATGGGCGGCCGTGGCGATTTCACCGGATTGGATCACCACGGAACCGTACTGTTCGCGGTAGGCCCACTCCGCCAACGCCACCACCGCGTCCTCGTCCAGCGTATAGCGGACCAGATCCCGGTTGTCCCGCCGGATGCCGCAGTAGTAACAGTTTTTGCCGCAATGGTTGCCCATCTCGATCAGGCCGCGGAGACTCACCACCGGACCGATAAGGCGAAGTTTCACGGCATAGGCCGCCTGGTGCAGCCGCGCCACGTCCGCCTCGGCTTCCAGGCCGAGGAGGAAGGCCATCTCATCGCGATCCAAAGCTCCCGGCGCGGCGGCGGCGCGGTCGAGGAGTGCAGTCAGGGAGTCGTCGTCAATCATGATCGTCCGTCCACGGCCGGCGCGAGTGAATGGCTGCCGGTCCGTTCAATGATGCCGCCCGCCAGCAGGGCGTCGTCCCGGTACAGCACCGCGGACTGCCCCGGCGGCACTGCCGCGATGCCGTCGGGAAAATCCACCCGGCAGCCGCCGTCCGCCAGCGGCTGGACCCGGCAGGGAACGGCCCGGCCGGCGGACCGCACCTTGACCCGGGCGTCGAACGCCTCCTCGGGCCGGGCGGTAGACACCCAGTTCATGTCCCCTGCCGTCAGCCAGTGCCGGACGGTCTCCTGGCGGTCGCCCACCACCACGGTGTTGGTCTCCGGCACGATATCCACCACGTAGAGCGGCCGGCCGGCGGCCAATCCCAGACCCCGCCGCTGACCGATAGTGTAGTTCCAGCAGCCGTCATGCCGGCCGAGGATGCGGCCGGAACGGTCGGTAAAGGCTCCCGTCGCGGCGGGAAAGCCCAGGAGCTCCCGGTGGTCGCCGGCGTAGAAGTCCTGGCTGTCCGGTTTGTCCCGCACCGCCAGGGAGAATTCGCCCGCCAGGTGCCGCACCGCGTCCTTGGTGAGGTCGCCCAGAGGAAACAGACTTTCGGCCACCTGGTCCTGCCCCAGGCGGTAGAGAAAGTAGGACTGATCCTTGGCCGCGTCGCGGGCCGTCAGCAGGCGGTGCCGCCCGTCCCGGTGGTCCGTCCGGACGTAGTGCCCGGTGGCGAACCGGTCATAGGACAATCCCGCCTCCCGGGCCAGCCGCGGCAGGACGCCAAACTTGACGGCGGCGTTGCAGCGCACGCAGGGGTTGGGCGTCCGGCCCGACCCGTATCCGCGGCGGAAGTCCTCGAGCACGATACGCTCGTAGTCGTCGCTGCAGTCGAGGACGCGATGGGGGATTCCCAGGTGGTCGCACACCCGTTGCGCCGCGGCGATATCCACTTCTTCCCCCGGGCCGAAGCAGGCGTCGCGGCTGCCGCCGAGGTAGCGGCCGTCCCGCCAGATGCGCATGGTAACGGCAGCCACCTCATGGCCCTGATTCCGGAGCAAGGCGGCGGCCACCGCCGAATCCACCCCGCCGCTCATGGCGACCAACACCTTCATGCCGTACCTCCAACCGACGGCCGCTCGTGTTCCCGCACCCAGCCCAGGGTGCCGTCCCGCAGGGAAAAAACTTCGCCGGCATAGCCAGCGTCCCGCAGCAGCCGCGCCGCCGTCTCGCTCCGGACGCCGAACGGGCAGACGAACACCAGCGGTAACCCTGGATCGAAGGCTGCCTGTTCACTGACGACCCGGTTCAGGGGCAGAACATGGGTCCGGGAAAAATCGCCCAGGGACACGTCGCCCGCTTCGCGGACTTCCACCACCTGCACTCGGGGGTCCCGGGCCAACAGGTCCTGGAATTCCGATGGGCTCAGCCGCGGCGGCGGCTGGCTGGCGGCGCGCTTGAGGCCGCAAAATTCCTCGTAATCCACCGGCCGGGTAATGCTGGGAGAAGGACCACAGACGGGACAGTCGGGATATTTGCGGATCGGGATCTCCCGGAAGCGCATGGTCCAGGCGTCCACCAGGAGGAGCCGCCCGGCGAGGCTGACGCCATCGCCCAGCAGGAGCTTCAGGGCTTCGGCCGCCTGCAGGCTGCCGACGATGCCGGGCAGCACCCCCACCACGCCCTCCTCGGCGCAGGTGCGGACGGCGCCTGGCCGCGGCGGCTCGCGGAAAAAGCAGCGGTAACAGGGACCGTCCGGCAGACCGAATACACTCGCCTGGCCTTCGAAGCGGTGGATCGCCCCGAACACCAGCGGTTTGGACTGAAAGACGCAGACGTCGTTCACCAGATACCGGGTGGGGAAATTGTCCGACGCATCCACCACCAGGTCGTACTGGTGCACTATATCCATGGCGGTGGCGCCGGTCAGCCGGATGGGGTGGCCAATAATCTTGATATTCGGATTCTGGGCGGTCAGGCGGTCCCGCGCGGCGTCGACCTTGCTCCGGCCGACGTCGGCGGTGGTGAACAAAACCTGCCGCTGCAGGTTGGACTCGTCCACCGTGTCGTTATCCACCAGACCGATGGTGCCCACCCCCGCCGCCGCCAGATAGGGGG
>JAJBSZ010000092.1 GCA_020861125.1 Planctomycetota bacterium
CCGATGCCGGTACCGGCTTCCACCATGACGTGTTTGCCGCGGTTGAACGACTCCGGCACCTGCCGGGCCATCTCCAGCTGCCCGGGGCGGTTTTCGTAGGTTGGGAACGAACGGGAAAACGCCCCGTCCGGCGCAAACCACCCCGCCACCCGCTCGGCGTCGATGGCGGTGAATTCGCCTTCGCCGTCGATGGGCGGGCGCGGCTGGAAATGCCGGCGGGCGGAAAAGAGACCGCCAAAATCGGTCTCCGCCCCCATTTTTGCCGACAGACGTTCCGCCGCCAGACGGCTGAAAAAGTCGCGGTAGGGATGGCGGGGATTGGCGGCCAGCAGGCGGTTCAGCTCCCCGATGACCGCCAGGGGAATCTAGTTGGCCTTATCGAGAAGCAGGGACCAGAGCTGGGCCAGGGTCTCGCAGTCGGCCAGGGCACGGTGGGAGGACTTGTCGCAGGAGAAGCCGAAGATCTCCGTCAATACCGCCAGGCTGTGGCTGGGGAGAACCGGAAAACAGATGCGCGACAGTTCCACCGTATCCAGCACCGGGTGCTGGAACCGGTCCCGGGTGGCAATGCGAAGAAACTGGCGGTCGAAGGCGGCATTATGGGCGATGCAGAGGGCGCCGGCCGGCAGGAAGGCGAGAAAATCCTCGAGGACCGGCCCGCCGGGGCGGGCCGTCGTCAGCATGTCCGGGGTGATGCCGGTAAGCTTGATGATGGCGGGCGACAGGGGCATTTCCGGATTTACCAATTCGGAAAATTCCGCCGTCGGCACACCGTCTTCCAGCACCAGCGCACCCACTTCGATGATTTTGTCCTTGTAGGGATCGGGCCCGGTTGTTTCGAGATCAATCGCCACCACTACGGGGTACATGCGGGCCTTTCCTCGTACTATCACCGGCGCGCCTGGCGCCATGCCGCCACGGCGGCTACTCTTGCTTCCAAACTGGTTGGCGCTGCCAGGCGCCGCGGCCGTCGTCCTCGGGCACGATCGGCGTCTCTGCCAGGATGTCGCGCCCATCGCCGCTTTCCACTTCCACCTCGGGGACCGGCGGCAGTCCCTCGAACCGCTCCAAAAACTCCCGGGCGACCTCGCGGTAATCGTCGGAACCGGCGCAGCGCGGATCGTAGGCGATCACCGGCAAGCCGCGGCTGGGCGCCTCGGCCAGGCGGACATTTTTCCGCACCGCGGTGCGGAACACCTTGCCCGGCAGATACCGCTCAACCTCGGCCTTGACCTCGCGGGCCAGGGTGGTCCGGCCGTCGAACATACAAAACACCACCCCCGCCACTTCCAGCCCCGGACGCATGGCTTCCCCCACCCGTTGCACCGTGTGCAGCAGCTGGCTGATGCCGCGCAGGGCCAGATATTCCGCCTCCATCGCCACGATCACCGCATCCGCCGCCGCCAGGCCGGACACGGTAAGGATCCCGAGGCTGGGCGGACAATCCATCAGAATATAATCATAGTGGTCGCGGATGCCCGCCAGGGCGTTCCGCAACCGGGCGGTACGGTCGTCCATCCCCGCCAGTTCCACCTCGGCTCCGGAGAGATCGAGATTGGCGGGCAAGGTCTCCAGACCGTGGACGCGGCGGATGGCCCGCCGGGGGTCCATGCCGTCGATGAGGACATTGTAGATGGAATCCTCGGTGGCGTTGGGATCCAGACCGACGTGGTCGGAGAGATTGCCCTGGGGATCGAGATCCACCAGGAGCACCCGCCGGCCGTATTCCGTGGCCAGCACGGCGCCGACATTCACCGTGGTGGTGGTCTTGCCGACCCCGCCCTTCTGGTTCATGAAGGCAATAATCTTCGCCGCCATACCCCGCCTCCCGCGCCCGATCATGGAAAAAAACGTGACCAACGTCACGTTTTTTGGGGCGCACCATACGTTCCCTTCAGTATACCCTCCGGGAAAGACCAACGCAAACACTATTGCGATTCGGCTGGGGACCCCGGTACGATCGTCCGCGGGGCACGCCGTCCGCGGGGTGGTGCCGTTAGAGGAAGGCGGCAACCACCGCCGACGCCACGTCCTCCGGATCGGCGTCGGGTGGGACTACGAGGTCCCGGGCCGGAAATTTGCGGAACCAGGTCTCCTGACGCCGCACCAGCCGGTTGGTGGCGTGGCGCAGCCGCTCCAGGCATTCGGTCCAGGATGCCTGGCCGTCAAAAAAGGGGAACAGCTCCTTGTATCCCACCGCCTGCAGCGGCGTCCGCGCTATCCGGTCACGATGGCGCCAGACCATCCGCGCTTCCGCTTCGAGACCGGCCGCCGCCATGCGCTCGATGCGGCGGCGGATGCGGTCGTGAACGTCCGCCCGACTCCGGACGAGCCGCACCATCGTGAAGGGATAGCGGGGGGTGGCGAACAGTTCGGCCGGTTGGCCGGCGGCAGCGGGCGCGTGGAAGTCTTTCCACTGAGTCTGGCGCAGGCTGATGCCCTGCCCCGTAAGCGTCGTCACCTCCAGCGCCCGCACCAGGCGGCGGATATCGGCGGGATGGATCTTGGCAGCGGCCTCGGGGTCGATGCCGGCCAATTCCCGGTGCAGGACTTCCCCCCCGACTTCGGCCGCCCGCGCTTCCAGCCGGGCCCGCACCTCCGGCTCCGCTCCGGGACCGTCAAAAAGACCCTCCAGAAGCGCCCGGTAGTACAGGGCCGTACCGCCAGAGAGGAGCGGTACCCGTCCCCGGGAGACAATGTCGGCGATCGCCCGTTCGGCAGCGGCGACGAAATCGGCGGCGGAAAACGTGTCGGTCGGAGCCACCAGGTCCAGACAGTGATGCCGCACCCGGGTCCGTTCCTCCGCCCCCGCCTTGGCCGTAGCGATGTCCAGCCCACGGTACACCTTCATGGAATCAACCGACACGATCTCCGCGCCGATCCGGCTGGCGCAGGCGAGGGCCAGCCGCTCCTTGCCGCTGGCGGTGGAGCCCACAATAATGCGGAGGACCGGCTGGCTCACGTGGTGTAGTCCGCGTTGATCTTCACATAATCGTAGGAAAAATCGCAGGTCAGCATCAGGGCGTCGGCAAACCCCAGGCCGAGGTCCACTTCCACCTCCACCTCCTTGGCTTTCATCATTCCCGACAGTTCGGCCGCATCGAACAGCACCGGCGCACCCCGGGAAAACAGGCGGCGGCCGCAGAGGGAGACCGAAACCTTGCGCTCGTCTACCCGGGCCGCGCTTCGGCCGAGAGCCATGAGGATCCGGCCCCAGTTGGGGTCGTTACCGAACATGGCGGTCTTGACCAGTGGGCTCTCCGCGATGGTCCGGGCAGCGGCGACGGCATCCTTGTGTTTTTTCGCGTTCATTACCCGGACTTTGACCAGCTTGGTGGCGCCTTCGCCGTCCAGGGCGATTTGCCGGGACAATTCCATGGAAATCTCGTACAGGCCGGCCAGGAACTTGTCGAACCGTTTGCCGGACGGCTTGTCGATAGCCGCGCCGTCGGTCACCCCCGACGCCATGACCAGACAGGTGTCGTTGGTGGAGGTGTCGCCATCCACCGAGACCATATTGAAGGTGGACGCGACCGTTTCCGACAGGGCGGCCTTGAGGGCTTTCGGCGATACAGCGGCATTGGTCAGGATGAACGCGAGCATGGTTGCCATATTGGGCGCGATCATGCCCGAGCCCTTGCAGGCCCCCGCCAGCACCACCCCGTCCTCCGTATCGAGAAACAGGCCGGCCTCCTTGGGACGGATATCGGTGGTCATAATCGCCTTGGCGAAGTCGCCCGGTTTGGCCTTACCGAGGGCGGCCAGCGCCCGATCAATGCCCTTTTCCATCCGGTCCATGGGCAATTGCCGGCCGATAACGCCGGTTGACGCACACAGCACCTGTTCGGGCGGCGCCTGAATCCCGGCCGCCACCTGCCGCAGGCGGCGAACGGCATTCGTTCGCCCTTCCCGGCCGGTGGCGGCGTTGGCAACGCCGGCGTTGACCAGGAGTGCCCGGGCGATGCCGCCGCTGGCCTTCAGATGTTTCTTGTCGATGGTGACCGGAGCCGCAGCCACCTGGTTTTTGGTAAAGACGCCGGCGGCGGACGCGGGCGCGTCGGCGACGATGAGCGCCAGATCGTGTCGGGGCTTCTCCCAGTCGCGGATGGCGGCGGGAACGGTGGCGATTTTGAAACCAGGGACTTTTTCCAGGGCGCGGGGCGAATCCATCGGGCGTCTCCTTCCATAGGCGGACGATTGTCGGTCTGGAAAACATTATGCGGCCGGGCCGCAGCCGCGTCCACGCAAATCCCCGGCTTCCATCGCCGACATCCCGTTGGCGGGACAGGGTTAGGCGGCACTGTCCTCGTACTGGAGGTTATACAGGTTATGGTAGATGCCGCCGGACCGCATGAGCTCCTGGTGGGTGCCAACCTCCTTCACCATCCCGTCGGCGATGACCGCGATGCGATCGGCATTTTTGATGGTGGAGAGCCGGTGGGCCACCACCAGGGTGGTGCGGCCGGACGAGAGATCGTCCAGGGCCGACTGGATCAATACCTCGGTGGTGTTATCGAGAGCGCTGGTGGCCTCATCCAGGATCAGGATGGCGGGATTCTTCAGGAAGACCCGCGCGATACTCAAACGCTGCTTCTGCCCGCCGGACAACCGGACGCCCCGCTCGCCGATCACCGTGTCGTAGCCGTGTTCCAGCGACTCGATGTAGTCGTGGATATTGGCTCGCTTGGCCGCCGCCACCACCTCCGCCTGGCTGGCGTCCAGCCGGCCGTAGAGGATATTGTCCCGGATGCTGGCGTTAAACAGGTACACATCCTGCTGGACGATGCCGATGTTGCGACGCAAGGAATCAAACTTGATATCGTTGATATTCATGCCGTCCAGAAGGATCTCGCCGGAATCAATACGGTAAAAATTGGGAATGAGATGACATATGGTGGTCTTGCCGCCGCCGGAGGGACCCACCAGCGCCACGGTCTCGCCGGCCTGGATGGAGAGGGTGACGCCGGATAGCACCGCCCCCTCCTCGTCATAGGCGAAATCCACATTGCGGAATTCGATGTCACCGTTGATCTGGCCCACAGCCACCGCAGCCGGGTTTTCATATTCCGGCGGCTGATCGAGGATCTCGAGAAAGCGCTCGAAGCCGGCCACGCCGTTCTGGTATTGTTCGGTGAAATTGATCATGGTGGTCAGGGGAGCGATAAACAGGTTGATGGAGACGATAAAGGCGGAATAGTCGCCAAAGCTGATGCTGCCGCGGTAGAGGAACAGCCCGCCCGCCATCAGCACGATGACATTGAAAACGTCGGTGATGAAGGCGGTGGAGGAATGGAAGGCCCCCATGGCGCGATAGGCGTCGCGTTTCGACTGGACGAATTCCCGGTTGCCGACTTCGAACTTTTCCGCCTCCTTGTCGGCGTTGACGTAGGCTTTGGTCACCCGGATGCCCGAAATGCTGTTTTCCAGGGAAGCATTGATGGTGGCGACGCTTTGCTTACTGGCGGTAAAGGCGCGCTTCATCCGCTTGCGATACCGGAGAGACACCAGGGCCAGGAGCGGCACGCAGGCGAAGATGATCAGGGTCAGGACCGGAT
>JAJBSZ010000158.1 GCA_020861125.1 Planctomycetota bacterium
CGGGTCAACCCGGACGCCTGCGTCGGCTGCACCATCTGCCAACAGATGTGCCGAATCGACGCCCTGTATCGGGAATCAGCGGAAAAGGAACCGGCGCATAGCTAGACCCGTCTTCGGCCACGGACGAACAGGAACTCACCATGAGCATTGTCAACAGCGTCATCCTCACCGGCGTCGGCGGCCAGGGCATCCTTTTGGCTTCCACCATTCTCGCCCGCACCGCCCTCCTCGCCGGCCACGACGTGAAAACCAACGAGGTCCATGGCATGGCCCAGCGCGGCGGTTCGGTGGTGGCGGAAATCCGCTATGGCGCCACCGTCCACAGTCCGCTGATCGAACCCATGGGCGCCTGCGCCCTGGCTTCGCTGGAACAGATGGAAGCGCTCCGCTACGCCCATTACCTCTCGCCCAATGGGCTGGCGGTGGTGTCCCGGCTGCGGCTCGTGCCCACCACCGTCTCTTCCGGGCTGGGGACCTATCCGGATAATATCGAGGAACGATTGCGCAAATCCTTCCGCAACCTGAAATACATCGATGCCGCCGCCGCGGCCGACAAGGCTGGCAACCCCAAGACCAACAATTTGGTGGTGCTGGGAGCGTTGTCCACCGGCCTCGAGTTTCCGGATGCGTTATGGGAAGAGGCTATCCGAGCCTGCGTGAAACCGCGGTTTGTGGATATCAATCTCCGGGCCTTCACCTTGGGCAAACGGCTCGTCGGCTGAGTTCTCCGTCGGCCGCGGGTTCGTTCCTCTGCGGCATGGGGCGTGCGGCAGAGCCCTCTGCCGCTGGGTGGAACCGGCGAGGGCAACAGTATACAAGGTGGCGCCGGGGGGAAAGCCACGCGGTATCGTCAGTTTTGGCGATGGAACGGATGCGGAAGGCGCGGGTATGCGGGTGGTATTTTTCGGCAGCGGTGAATTCGGAGTCCCCAGCCTCCAGGCCCTGGTGGAGTCGGGGAACGAGGTGACGGCCGTGGTCACCCAGCCGGAGCGGCCGGCGGGACGCGGCGCCCGATCCCGGCCGACGCCCATCGCCCACCAGGCCGAGGCTATGGGTTTGCCGATCCTGGCGCCGGAAAAGCCGAATACCCCCAAGTTCGAAAAAACCCTGCGGAACCTGGTGCCGGAGCTGGCGGTGGTCATCGCCTACGGCCATCTGATCAAGCCGCCGTTGCGGGGGATTCCCCGCGACGGGTGCGGCAATCTGCCTGCCGCGCTCCTGCCCGCCTACCGCGGCGCGGCGCCGGTGCCGTGGGCGATCATCGGCGGCGAGACGGTCAGCGGCGTCAGCGTGTTTCAGCTGGACGAGCGCTTCGATACCGGCGCGGTCATCGGCATGGCGGAACTGCCCATAGCGCCGGATGACACCTCAGGGAGTTACCTGCGAAAACTGGCGCCGCTGGGAGCGGAGCTTTTGGTCACGGTGGTGCGCGCCATCGCGGCCGGTACCGCGGTACCGCAGCCGCAGGATGACCGTCGTGCGTCCCGGGCGCCCAAATTTCGCAAACAGGATGGTCGCCTGGACTGGAACCGCCCGTTTGCCGAGCTTGAGCGCCTGGTGCGCGGGCTGCAGCCATGGCCCCAGGCCCATACCCGGCTGGTAACCAGCAAGGGAACGATCCGGACCAACGTAATCGCCATGTGCCCGGCCGACCACGGGCCGGCGCCGCTGCCGCCGGGTACCGTGCTGGCCGCCGACGCCCGGTCCGGCCTGGTGGTGATGACCGGGGATGTGCCGGCCCGCCTGTGCTGTGTGCAGCCGGAAGGCCGTCGCGCCATGACCGACACCGATTTTCTCCGGGGAACGGCGGTCGAGGCGGTGGAATAGGTGCCACGCCGCCCGGCGGACGTCCACCACCACCCGGCGAACCTTTTTTGATTTTGAATCAGGAAAAAGAGCATGACAGTATTGGCCGCACCCGATCCGGTTTTTCCCGCCCGTTACGTATTGGACGCCCTTGGCGCCGGCGGATGGATGGACAAGCCGGCAGACTGGAACGAGCGCTTGCAGGCCGTACCGGCGGACGCGTTCCGGCGGGAACTCGCCGGCCCGGCCCGATTCTCCCCCCAGCGGCTCATGACCCTCGTCAGTCCGGCGGCGGCGGCGCAGCTGGAGGATGTGGCGCAAGCGGCCTACCGCTTGACCCGGCAACGGTTCGGCAATGCCATCAGCCTGTTCGCGCCGCTGTATGTCTCCAACTATTGCGTCAACCAATGCCGGTACTGCGGCTTCAATGCCGGTCAACCCCATAACCGTCTCCGCCTGTCGGTGGAGGAGGCCTTTGCCGAGGCGGAAATCATCGCTTCCGAGGGGTTCCGTGACATTCTTCTTGTATCGGGCGAGGATCGCGGACATATCGACGTGGAATACCTCTGCCGGTTGTCGGAGCGGTTGCGGTCCAGCGGGCTGTTTGCCACGGTGAGCGTGGAAATTTACATTCAAAGCGAGGAAAAGTACCGGCGCCTGTTTGCCGCCGGCATCGACGGCGTTACCATTTTTCAGGAAACCTACGAACGAACCGCCTACGCCGCTTGGCATCCCGGCGGTCCCAAGGCGGTATACGACAACCGCATCCTCGCCTCCGAAGCGGCGGCGCGGGCCGGGATGCGGCGCATGGGCCTGGGCGTTTTGCTGGGGCTGGAGGATTGGCGGTTCGACACCCTGGCCATGGCTGTTCATGCCGACACTTTGGCTCGGCACTACTGGCGCACCCGTACCTCCTTCTCCTTCCCCCGCATCCGCCCGGCGGAAAGCGGCCACGCCGGGGATTTTCCGTATTTATTGACGGACGCGGACTTGACCCAGATGATGCTGGCGTTGCGGCTGTGTTTTCCCGATTCCGGCATCACCCTCTCCACCCGGGAAAGCCCACGCCTGCGGGATCATCTTATTCCGCTGTGCGTAACCCAGATTTCAGCCGGCAGTAAAACCAACCCCGGCGGCTACCGCGGTGACGGCAGCGACGACGGCGACCGCTCGACGGAACAATTCGCGGTATCGGACGACCGAAGTGCCGGCGAGATGGCGGCGGTGCTGCGCCAACTGGGGTTCGATCCGGTCTGGAAGGATTGGGATTCCGGCTTTCAGGCGTAACCAGACACCGAGAAAGGAAATTCATGACCACCAACGGCACCCATACTGCCAATCCGGAACCGTATTTCGCGTTGCTGCGGACCACCCCGGCCAAAACCGTGTGTCCGAACTTTTTCATCCTCGATCATGCCCGAGGCTGCAATTTCAATTGCAGTTACTGCTTTCTCCGCGACAGCGAATACGGGCACAAGGAACGGCGTATTTTTTCCGACACGGATCGTCTGCTGCGCGAACTGGGCGAATGGCTGGCCCAGGACGATCTCGAGACCTATATGGCCAACGCCGGCAATATGGCCGACAGTTTGACCTTCGAGAACGAGCGGCCGATGTGGGGCGCGCTGATCGATTATATGCGGGAGAATGCCGAAGCCAAAGGCCGGCCGCACTGCCTGCTGGTGGTGACCAAGGCCGGGTTGGATATGTGCGGCGCGTTTCTGGAACGGGAACCGTGCCGCAACATCGTGATCAGCTTTTCCATCAACATGGAGGACGCGGCCGAGGAACACGAGCCGGGCGCGGCCACCACCTCCGAACGCCTGGCTGCCGCCGCCCGCTTGCAGGAATTGGGGTGGCGGGTCCGCATCCGCCTTGACCCCATGATCAAGGGGTATGACTACGCACCGCTGGTGGAGTCGATCCGGGCCATCGCTCCGGAACGGGTGACCCTCGGCACCCTGCGGGCGGATCCCACTCTCCTACCGGAGGTCAGGGACGTGGGAATTTTCCGGGAACTGGAAGAACCGGAGCCGGGTTCCATCGCGCGCTATCCGCTCCAGGAGCGGCTGGCCATGTACCGGCCGGCGGTGGAACGGCTGCGCGATGTCACCTCCCTCGGCCTGTGCGAAGAGACCGAGGACGTGTGGCGGGAGCTGGGCTTGGACTATATCAACAAGACCTGCAACTGTAACCACGTGTGAGCCGACCGCCGTCGGGCCGGAGACTTCATGGGGTTTTCTGGTGGCCCATTTCTTCCGGATCGATATCGATTTCGGGGAAAGCGACCGATTTCGAATCCATCTGCCATGGTTCCGGCACATCCTCGGCCTTGCCGTACCGGTCGAGCGGCTTGTCGACATAGAACATGTTGTCCGGTGTCGCCAGATGATCCCGGGCATCCCAGCCAGGCGGATAGCGGTTGATCAGATAGCGGTCGCGGGCGGAAAGCTCTTCTTCATGTTCGCGGGCCGCATCCATTCCGTCCACGATATCCTCGCCGCCGCCGTCGAGATCCAGGGCCCCCGCCCCGGTGGTGAGGACCAGCGCGGCGGCTGTCACGAGTGTCATTTTCACCAATCCCATCCTGGTTTTTACCGCCATTGGTTCGCCTTTCCGTACTAAACCCCACGCCAATGACGTGTCAGCGGCAGCCGGGCCGACCCTCCGCCGAGGGCCGGCCATCCGGTACGCCCTGCCGCTATCGCCCGTTGCCCTGCCGCAGGCATACTCCCGTTCTACGATAGGATCCAGCATGGGCCGACCGCCCTGGTCGGGGGAGGGGTGATGGAACCACTGGGCACAGCCTGGAGACGGCATGGCCGACGACAAACGGGCGGGAACCTCTATGACGACGACTTCGACGTCCGGCTATGCCTGGACGTTCCAGCGTCTGGCCGGCCTCGACCAGGTGGATCTCCGAACGGCGGAGGATTTCCGGCATTTGGGTGATCTCGACCCCAAGCTGTGGGTAGCGTTGAGTTGCCCCACCGCCGGCCTGCAGTTCGACCCGCGCACACTGGCGCTTCTCGATATCGATAAGGACGGGCGAATTCGTATCGCCGAAGTGGTAAAGGCGGTGGAATGGACCTGCGCTCGGTTGAAGGATCCCGGAGAAATTCGCAGCGGACGGGCTGCCTTGCCGCTCGCGGCCATCGATGACACTACCGAGGCGGGCAAGCGGTTGGTATTGACCGGGCGAGCCATTCTCAAGAGCGCCGGCAAGGATGGTGTGGACGTCCTGACCCAGGAGGACGTCACCCGGGCGGCGGCCCATGCCTCGGAGCAGATGCTGAACGGCGACGGCATTCTGCCGCCTCTGGCCGGCCTTGACCCGGCGATCCGCCAGTTTATCCAGGACGCTTTGACCGTCACCGGCGGCGTCGAGGATGCCAGCGGCGATATCGGGATCAACCGGGCCATCGCCGACGCGTTTGTCGAAACGCTGCGCGACTGGACCGAATGGCATACTTCCGTGGATAAGGCGTCGAGTCCTCTGGGCGACGCCACGCCGGAGGCATGGGAGTTACTGAGCGAACTGAAAACCAAGATTGACGATTATTTTCTTCGCTGCGAACTGGTGGCATACGCCCCTTCCTCCGAGGACGCACTCAATGCCGACGAAAACCAGATCGTTACCGTCGACAACGGCATCCTGTCCGCTGCGGCTCTGGAGGGGTTGCCCCTGGCTCGAGTCGGAGCGGATCGACCGCTGCAGTTGCAC
>JAJBSZ010000054.1 GCA_020861125.1 Planctomycetota bacterium
CCATAAAAGTTATATGAAAGGAACTCGTCGCTTTTCTTTTCTAATCTTCTGAACTCATTATTACAAATACTGTTTTCATAGATTTCATCCAGGAGATCCATTACGTCCCTGGATACAGGACTCATGGAAAACAGGCGAAAAGCGATACCTGGGAGATCCCCAGAGCCGTTTACCCGATTCTCACCGCCTGATGACTTGCCCTGAAGCGAAAGGATGTGCAGGGAAATCAAAAGAAAAAGGCCATACTGTTTTTTCATGCGTATCTCCGACGTGACGGATCAAGGATAGGGAGTCTCTCGACCTCGGCGTATCTTGTTCCAGAAAGGATATGGATCTTTTATGCCGTGTCCATCCCATGGAGGACCGGCCCAATCCCCTCGCGGATTCCAGGCGTGCCGGCAGCGGTATGGTTCGAGCCCGGTGGACGGGAAATAATTTACCCATTCCTCACCGGATCCTCACCAACGCCGAATATGCCTCCGCTAGGATGGCGGCTGTGCATGAGCGGGGAAATGCCCTGTCCCCGCCCGGATCTCCCTCCCGAGGTCACGCGGTCATGGGGCGGTGCTGCACGCCGCCCCGTTTTTTGTTTCCACAAGTGCCACGAGGGGTCGGAGGGAGCCGGCGAACTGGAGGAAGAGCCATGCTGCAGCGCACCATCATCATCATGCTCGACGGCTTCGGGTGGGACTACTGGCTCCACGCCGACATGCCGCATCTCAAGAAAATGGCCGCCGCCGGCCGGGTGCGCCAGGGACTTTCGGTGTTCCCCACCCTCACCAACGCCAACAACGTCTCCATCGCCTGCGGCTGCTGGCCGTCGCAACACGGCATCGGCGCCAACTGCCGCTACGATCCGGGGTCGGGCGCCGCCGGCTACGTCGAGACTTCGACGCTGCTCCGCGCCCCGACCGTGTTCGACCGGGCGGCGGCTCGGGGCGTGCGGAGCGCCCTCCTGTCGTGCAAGCGCAAGACCGTGGGCATTCTGGGAGACCGGGTGGAGCTGGCCGTCACCATCAAAGGGAGAAACGACCTGCTGGCGGCCGGCTACCGCGAGGCACCGTCGGCCTACTCCGCCGAAGCCAACTTCTGGCTGCTGGAAATGGCCGTGGCCGTCCTCGGCCGCTCTCGGGAGATCGGCCTCCTCTACCTCCACACCACCGATTTCCCGATGCACCACTGGGGACCCACGGACAAGGAGTCCCAGACCCACCTGGCGGGCATCGACGCCTATCTGGAAGAGATCTCCCGGATCGCCCCGGACGCGGCGGTGCTGGTCACCGCCGATCACGGCATGAACGCCAAGCGGCGGTGCCTGAACCTGGCGAAGATCTGCGCCGCCCGCGGCGTGCCTGTCCGCCATGCCTTGTCGCCGGTGGCCAACCGGATGATGGCCCACTGCGGCGGCTATGGCGGCGTGTCGTACCTGTACCTGCAGCGCGCCGCGGACCGCGAGCGGATCCGTAATATCGTGGCGGCGACGGATGGGGTGGAGGCGGTGCTGGACGGCGGCGAGGCGGCCGGACGCTTCCACCTCGATCCCGGTTCCGTCGGCGACCTGGTGGTCCTGGCCGATGCCGTCACCGTGTTTGGCCGGGCGGAGGAGGAATGCCAGCCGCTGCCGGCGGATTACCGGGGCCACGGATCGCTGCACGAGACGGCGGTGCCCCTCATCGGCTACAACCTGGCGGACGACAGCCTCTTTCCGGAAGAGGCGGAACGGAATTTCCATCTCACCGCCGAACTGTACCGCAGCATCGGCACCTCCCGCCGGCGGTTGCAGCCGGTGGGGTAGGGGAGCCGTTGCTTTGGACCGTGGGACCCCCCGGAAAAACGGGGGCTGCCGGTATTACTCCTTCCGCCGCGTCACCTGCCACGTTCCCAATCCCATCCCGGCCGCACCCGCCACCAGCAACGCCGTAGCCAGCCCGATGTCGGTCCAGGACAGGCCCACGGCGGCATGGAGGGAGGTGGCCCGTTCCAGCGTGCCGGCAAGCAACCGGAGTGCGCCGTGGCCCACCGCCGCTCCTACCACCAGTCCCGGGATGACGATGAAGGCGCCCTCCCAGGCCAGTATCCGGCCGATGTCCCGACGCTCCGCCCCGAGCAGACGGAGGATGGTGACCTCCCGTTCCCGTGAAGTTGCCGACCAGTACAGGCCGGCCATCAGGGTGAGGGCGGCGATGCCGCCGGCGGCGAGGCCCAACGCCTTGAAAAGCCATTCCGCCTGACCGAGCAGGGCCAGCAGCCGCACCACGGTTTGCGCCGGAAACACCAGTTCGGCGTCCGGCCGTCCGGCGAATTCGGCATGGAGCTGATAGGCCTCGGCATAGCCAGCCGGCCGGACCATGATCGCCGTGGTTTGCCGTCCATCCACCTCCGGCCCGTGACCGCCATTGTGGTCATGGTCGTGGTCATGATCGTGATCATGATCGTGGTGGTGGATGCCGTGGGCGTCCCAAATCGTGGCGATGGGGACGAAAATGGCCTGGTCGTAGGGACCACGGCACGACTCCAGGACCCCGCACACCGTGTACACCACGTGATCATGGGTATCGTCCGGGTTGGGGACGAATCCGTGCGAAGAGACGAACTGATCGCCCGGCTTCAGGCCGAGGTCCCGGGCCGCCCGGCTGCCGACGACGGCCTGGCGTCCCTCTGGCGCAAAGGCTTCTCCGAGGGCAAACCGGAGCCAGGGCTGGCCGCCGGGTATCGGCGCGGCAAAGATGTCGTCGGTGGTGCCCACCAGCCGGTAGCCGCGGTAGTTGTCGCCGAAGGCGAGCGGGATGGCCGCCAGCACCCTGGGATCGGCCCGCAGCTCCTCGATCAGCCGGTAGGGCACGTTGCCGGCGGGATAGTCCTGCAGGAACACGGTGTTGATCACCATCTGGTACGAGCCGCCCCGGCCGACCAACAGGTCGAACGGTTCCACCGCCGTCGTCAGACCCTGCCGCAACCCGGCGCCGAGAAACGAGCCGGCGACCATGAGGGCCATGGCGAAGAGGGAAAGGAAAAACAGGGCCAGAGACTGCCGTCGAGAATGGAGAACGTTCTTCCAGGCGATGCCGGCGTGGCGGATCATGGGCTGACTCCTTGGGTCGCGGCTAGGTCGGGCATGGCGCGAGTGAGTTCGAACCGGGTGTCCAGCCGGGCGATGACCGCGGGGTCGTGGCTGGCCACCACCAGTGCGCTGCCGTGTTCCCGGGCCATTTCCAGAAGGAGTGTCATGACCAGATCCGCATTGGCCGAGTCCAGGCTGGCGGTGGGCTCGTCCGCCAGCACCAGCGGATGGGGGGTGAGCATGGTCCGCGCCACCGCCGCCCGCTGCTGCTCGCCCCGGCTGAGGCGGTCCGGGGTGTGCCGGCGGCGGTCCGCCAGCCCGACCCGCTGCAGCAGGGCCGGAACATCGTATTCGGCCGGCGCCAGGCCGAGGAGCCAGGCCGCCGCCATCAGATTTTCCTCAACCGTCAGGCTGGGCAAAAGATTCAGGTCCTGATAGACGAATCCCACCCGACGGGCGTGCCGGCGGGCGTGGCCCGGCGGCGGTTCGCCGCCCCATTCCTCGCCGTCCCAGGTGATCCGGCCGCCGGTGGCGGTGGTGATGCCGGCGAGAATGGCCAGGAGGGTGCTTTTGCCCGAGCCGCTCGGCCCGGCCACCGCCAGGTGCCCGCCGGCGGGGACGGTGAGCCGATCCACCGTCAGGGCCCGGATCGGCGGCCCGTCGGGCGACGGATATTCCTTGGTTACCGCGGTGAGTTCCAGCATGGTCCAGTCCTTTGCGGCGGTACAACCGGTTAGGGAGCGTCGGTGCGTTCGCCGATGGCGTCGGCCCGGATGCGCACCAAGCTGACGAAGCCCGTCTCCTCGTCCACTTCCGTTCCCACTTCCAGAATGCCCTCGACCCAGATGGGGCGGTCGAAGGGAATGGCGGTCACCGCCTGCCGCACCTTGACCACCACGATATCTTCCGGCCAGTCGGCATCGCTGGAGCAGAACGGGCAAATGGCCATAGGCACGTCGGTGAGGACGAAGAAGGTGAGGGTCGGCTTGAGCGGCGGGGCCATGAAGCCGGTCATGCGCACCCGCTGGCCGGTGAGGCGGGTGAGTTTGTCCGAAAGCCGGATGCCCAGGGAACTCGCCCCGGCGTACATTTCCCGGAAGGCCAGCGGCTGCGGCGGGTCACTTCCCAGCCACTCCCGCCCGGCGCCGATGGCCAGCAGCAGAACCACCGCCAGGACCAGGCCGGTGTAGATGGGTGCGAACGCCCGCCCGTTGAAAAAGGGCACCGCGGCACCGTCGGAGTCGGAAAAGGGCATCACACCTCTTTCTGGGAAAAGCCCTTCCCCGCCGGAACGGGGAAGGGATCGGGATTGAAATGGTTCCCTCGCGGCGGTGCGCTGGCTATGCGCTAGTCGTCCAGGCCGTCCAGACCCAGGGCACGGGCCATGCCGTAGAACACCTCGGTGTTGTCCATGGTGCCGCGGAAGTATTCCTCGCCCGGTCCGCCGGCGGTCAGCGGCACGCTGTCGGCGCTGTGTACTTCCTGGGTTTCCGTGTAGGGCAGGTTGCCGACCCGGTGTTCGCCGGTGGTTTTCGGATTGGCGACCACCTTGTCGCCGTCGGTGATGGCGGGCGAGACAGGCACCGGCTGCAGCCGGTAGTTGAAATGGTGGTCGGGATGGGCGGCGTAGTGGACGGCGAGGGTGACCTCGGCGTCGGGGTTGTCCGGGAAGCCGTTGCCGGTGGTGTCCTCGAAGGTGGGGAAGACCGAGGCGGCATAGGTGCGGACGCCGTGGCGGCCGGTTTTGCCATCCCGCTCGTGGTAGGTGCCGACAATGCTGGCGCCGTGGGAGTGGTCCGCCACCACCACGATCAGGGTGTCGTCGTTCACGGCGGCGAAGCGCCGGGCGACGCCCACGGCCTGGTCCATTTCAATGGCGTCGTACACCGCCCGCTGCCAGTCCATGGTGTGGAGCTGCTTGTCGATGCAGGCGCCTTCGACCATGAGGAAGAACCCGTTGGGGTTGCGGCTGAGGATGTCGATGGCTTTCTCGGTCATCTCCATCAGGGTGGGCTGATCGGTGAAGGAGCCGAGCACTTCCGGCGTCTTCAGGACCTCCCGGTCCAGGTAGACATCCATGTTGTCCAGTTTGAACAGGCCGAGGATCCGGTCGCCGCTGACCGCGTTCATCTCCGCCCGGTTGCCGGCGAAGGCGTAGCCCTTGGCCGTGAACTCGTCGATGAGGTTGCGCTCGTCGGTGCGTTTGGAACCCGGCGTGCTCATGGGCAGGAAGTGCCGGGAGCCGCCGCCGAGGATGACGTCCGGCATATGGGCGGGGTTCAGCATGTCTTCGGCGATGAAGTTCTGTTCCGCCCGGCGCCGGGTGTGGGCGATCATCGCCGCCGGGGTGGCGTCGGTGATGTTGGAGGTGGTGACGAGACCTACCGACATGCCCCGCTAGCGGATGCCGATTTCGGGCAGGTGCTCGACTTTCGCGTGGTCCTGGGGATT